>CALVRQ010000064.1 GCA_944358685.1 uncultured Bacilli bacterium | reverse complement strand
GTTCCGGCTCTATAAACATTATCAACACCGAATAATACTTTTGTATATTCATGAGCAGCTGCTTGGTTTAAATCGGAAAAGTTTAAGTCGATATCCGGTACTTTATCAGCGTGGAAACCAAGGAATGTCGCAAATGGCATGTCTTCACCATCTTTTTTCATTTTAGTTCCACATTTTGGACAGTTCATATCTGGCAAATCAAAGCCACAATCGTAATCTTGTGATAATGATTTACCATTTATTTCAAATATGCTATGCTTACAATTTGGACATACATAGTGAGCTGGAAGTCCGTTTGTTTCGGTTATGCCCATGAAAGTTGCGACTAATGATGAACCTACAGAGCCACGGCTTCCTACTAAGTATCCATCGTCATTTGATTTTTTTACTAGTTTTTGAGCAATCAAATATATGACATCAAAGTGAGCTCCGATAATACCAGTTAATTTGTCTTCAGCTTGTTTGTCTATCTGTTCATCAGTTATATCTGGATTAGTTTCTTTAATATCTGCTTTGACAAAGTTTTTTACACCATCATAGTAACTACGCATTACTTTATTAAGTTCAGAGTATATAAATTTATTATATTCTTCGTCTTTTAAGCCTTTTTTCTCGGCATGTTTTTTGATGATGTTCATAGGTTCTTCACCATATAATTCTTGAGCTAGTCTTTCTTCAATGTTGTATGGTAATGATTTACCATAGACACTTTCTGCTTTATCATAAACCATATCTGTTGTTGTTTCGGTACAGTTTGGAATTTTAGGGGCAAAAGGAATACCACCAGTATCAATAATGACTTCGATGATGTCTACCATATCTACTATTTTGTTTGGGTTATCAATTATAATTTCTTCAGCTAATTCTTTAGGTAAGAATGAAAAATCTTCTAGCATTTCTTCGGTTGTTCTTAGGTACTGAGATGGAATTTGAGTGATATTCTTTTTCGCAAGTGGATGTCTACCCCCGCCTGGAACTTTTTGATTAACGATAATTTCTCTATATATTCTATCCTCAGGATCTATTTGATGAACGTCACCTGTAGCGATAATTATTTTTCCGGATTCTTTAGTAACTCTGATGATTTTTTTGATGTGTTCTAAAAGTTCGGCTTTATTTGCAAAATCTCCCATTTGTAGCAAGTGGTCATAGACCGCTGGTGGCTGAACCTCAACATAATCATAGAAATTAATTAAGTTGGCTAATTCTTCATCATTTTTACTACGAGCTAGTATAAATATTTCACTCTCGTAGCATCCACTACCTATTAATAATCCATCTCTGTGTTTTTCAATTTCACTTCTTAATATTCTTGGTGTTTTGTATAAATATTTAGTATTAGCTAGAGATATTAATTTGAATAAGTTTTTTAAACCTTTTTTGTTTTTGGCAATTATATTAACATGATAACTTGCGCCATATTTATGAATTTCATCTTTAGAAACTAGTTTATCTAAATCTTTGATAGTTTCAAAGTTACGAGATACTAGTTTTTTTAACATTTTATGGAATACTAAAGCTGTTCCTTCGGCGTCATAATCTCCTCTATGGTGAGCAGATTCATCCCATGGAACTTCATATCTTTTAACTAAGGCAGATAAGCTATGTCTAGCATAACCTGTATCTAAGGCTCTTGATAGTTCTAGAGTGTCTATAACGGTGTTTTTAAATTCACCTAAATTATATTTACTATGAGCCATAGATATGAATGAAACATCGAATTTGGCGTTATGAGCAACCATTGGTAGGTTATCTGCCCACTTCATGAATCTTTTGACAGCATTTTCTTCATTATCTTTGTCTTTTAGCATATCATCAGTTATATTAGTGAGTTCGGTGATTTTAGCTGGAAGTTTTCTTCCTGGATTGATTAATTCATCAAATCTATCAATTATTTCACCGTTATTTATTTTAACAGCACCGATTTCGATAATTGAGTCGGTACCTCCAGCATTAAATCCGGTTGTTTCTAAGTCAAAAACAACATAAGTCGTATCTAATAGTTTTAAATCTGATGGTCTTAAGACAATGTTTACTGTATCATCAATTAATGTTAATTCGGTTCCATATAGAGCTTTGAATTTATCTTTTTCTTCTTTTCCTTTATTGTATTTAGTTACTAAGTTAAAGACATGAGGAAAAGCTTGACATCCGTTATGGTCAGTTATAGCAATTGCTTTATGACCCCAATTTATAGCGGTATTTACTAATTTTACTTCATCGGCGACTCCATCCATTTGACTCATTTTAGTATGGGCATGAAGTTCAACTCTTTTTCTTGGTGCTTCATCTTTTCTTTTTGTATCTTCTTTATTGGATATATTTATATCTCTTGCATTTAAAACGATTTCGCCTGAGTATTTATCATTTTTAGTATAACCTCTAATGATATAATATTTGCCTTCTTTTAAGGCTTTTTTATATTTACTAAATTCATCGTCTTCTTTGCAGAATATTTTACAGTACATACTGTCGGTTCCATCGGTTATTTTTAAGGTGATGATTTTAAAGTTATTTTTAGATGATTCAAAAATATCAATTCCAAATATTTTTGCTTCGACAGTGACATTATCCATTTCAAATGTTACTAAATTAATGGGAGTTGGTTCACTGGTTATTTCTCTGCCCATAATAAAAGGATTTTCTTTTTTTGTAGGAGTTTTGGGAATTAATTTTGTTTTTTCTTTTTCAATTTCTTCTCTTAATTCTTGGGCTTTAGCTTCATCTATTTTTGTGATTATTTTAACATTAAAACCGGCTTTGTTTAAGTCGTTTTCAAGAGTTTGTTTAATACTATTAAATTTCATTTCTTCGGCTTTATTAGTTAGGTTAATCAAGAGATTGTCATCATCGAGTGCTAAATCTATATTTATAAACATTTTTAACAAAGGGGCTTCTTGACTATAGTTTTTTAAAAATGTGTGATAATAATCGGTTAAGGTTTCAATATTAAAATTTTTACTTGTTATTTTAGCACTTACTGATTTGACTGTGTTAAAACGTTTTTTTAATTTATGGATGAACTGTTCATAAATATCAGATGGTAAAGTATTATTTAAAGACAAACAGAAAAGATATTTGTCTTTGTTTTTATTACAAACGATTTTTTCTAATTTACCGTTTTCAAAATACTGGCTATCCATGTTAATTTGGTTTAATAATAGTTTTAATTTGTCATCCATTTTAATCACCTTTTTTTATTATAACATAAGGTTTTACGTTTTTGTCATTAAAGCGTATAAAAGTTTGCTTTACATTTGCTTTAAGTGTAGTTTTTACAATTATTTGATGTTTTATTTATTATTCTATAGGTAATATTATTTTAAGATATATTTTAATTTTGTTTTAAGGCTTATTTGAAGTGTGTAAATGAAGTGTATAGAAAAAAGAACTATTTTTTAACCTTTTGTTTAGATTTTGATAGTTCTTTATAGTTTAGATTGAAGTAAATTACACGATGTGGAATAGATACTTCTTTGACTAGGACACATACTCTTTCACCTAGTTTTAATTTTTGGTTGTGTCCAGTAGCTTTAGCATGAGCTAAATCGGCTGGAGTAACATGACCGATTATATTATTATCTAATTTTATTTCAGTGTCATATGGAGTCATATTGATTATTCTTCCAGTATAGATTTTACCACTATCTTCTTCAAATTCTCTTTGCATGTATTCGGCCATTTTTAAATCTAAGGTTTCTTTTTCGGCTTTATCGGCCTGTCTTTCCATGAATGAATCGTGCTCACATATTTCTGGAAGAAGGTTATAGTAAGGTAATAGCTGTGACGGTTCATAGTGCTGGTATGGATTAGTTAATCTATGAACCATAAGGTCTGGGTGCCTTCTAATTGGAGAAGTAAAATGGGTATAATAATTAAGACCTAGACCATAATGTCCATCGCATGAGCTTGAGTATTTGGCTTTACTCATGCTTTTTAGTATTAATTTAGAGATTACTAAGTAGTTTTCATTATCTTTAAATGTTCTAAGAAGAAGTTTAAATCTTGTGAGTTATAGTGTCCATTTTTAATTTTATTGATTAAGCTATCAACTTCTTC
>CALVRQ010000063.1 GCA_944358685.1 uncultured Bacilli bacterium | reverse complement strand
GTAATTAAGGCGATAATAGCTAAGATAACGATTACAGCCAATAGCTCAATCAAAGTAAAACCTTTTGAATTATTTCTCATCTATTTCACCTCCTCGCCCCTATTCTGTTACCAATATACCACATTTTTTTTCATAAATCAATCTTTTTCTTATTTTAATTTTTGGTTAATAATTTCTAGTTCTTGTTTTTCTTTTTCTAATGTTTCTCTTTCATTTTCAACGATGTTTTTAGGTGCTTTACTTACATAATTTTGATTAGATAGGAGTTTTTCCCTTCTATTAATTGACATTTCTAGTCTATCTTTTTCTTTGTATAGTCTTTCGATTTCTGCTGTTTTATTTAAAGAGGCATCATAGTATAAAGTAACTATATCTCCCATGAAACTAAAATCAATGGTGTCTAGTGTTTGATAGTTGTCTATTTCTTTATTTTTTAATAATTGATTAATGATTTTTTCATTATTTTTTAATGTTTTATTTGTAAAGTAGATGTAATTATCTTTGATGTTGTTTTCTAATTTTGCTTTTCTGATTTTTTTAATTAGATTAATGATATTTTCCATATCTTTATATTCTTCATAGATTTCATCTTGATTATATTCAGGATATGTGCTTAACATAATGGACTGTTCGGTGTTTGGAAGCTTTGTATATATTTCCTCAGTAACATATGGCATAAATGGATGAAGCATTTTTAATATTGCTTTTAATGTTTTTACTAATACTGTTTTGGTAGTATTATTCATGTTTATTTTAGAAAGTTCAATATACCAATCACAGAAGTCATTCCAAATAAAATTATATAAAGTTGTTCCAACAATATTGAATTCATATTTTTCCATACTATTTGTTACATTTTTTACTGTGTTATTTAATTTAGTTAAAATCCATTTGTCTGATAAAGTTAAATTATCTAATGTTTCTTGATATTCATCTTCAATATTCATTAGGACAAACCTAGAGGCATTCCAAAGTTTATTTATAAAATTCCAAGTTGATTTAACTTTTTCTGGGTCATATTTCACATCCATACCAGGCGCTGAAGAAGTGGTTAAGAAAAATCTTAAGCTATCGGCACCATATTTATCTATTTCATCCATTGGATCGACTCCATTACCTAATGATTTACTCATTTTTCTTCCCAAACTATCTCTAACTAATCCATGAATTAAACAGTCTTTGAATGGCCTTTTTTCAGTGAATTCTAGGCCTTGGAATATCATACGGCTTACCCAGAAGAAGATGATGTCAAAACCAGCAATTATTACATCATTTGGATAATATCTTTTTAGCATTTCAGTGTTGTCTGGCCAACCCATAGTACTAAATGGCCATAAAGCAGATGAAAACCAAGTGTCTAAAGTATCTGGGTCTCTAGTCCAACCTTCTCCTTTGGGTGGCTCTATTCCAACATAAGTTTCATCACCTTTATACCAAGCAGGAATTCTATGTCCCCACCAAAGTTGTCTTGATATGCACCAATCATGTGAAATTTCTAACCAGTGATTTAATGTTTTTTCAAATCTTTCTGGGAAGAAGTTGACTTTGGTTTCTGTGTTATATTGGTTTTTTAAGGCTTGCGTAGCTAAAATATCCATTTTAACGAACCACTGTTTAGATAGATATGGTTCAACAATAGCATCACTTCTTTCTGAATGTCCTACTGAATGGGTTATTTTTTCAACACCTATTAATAATCCTTGTTTGTCTAAATCTTCAACTAGCTTTTCACGACATTCAAATCTATTTAGTCCTTGATATTTACCAGTTTTTTCATTCATAGTGGCATCTGGATTCATGATGATTATTTTTTCAAGTCCATGTCTTTGACCTACTTCAAAGTCGTTTGGATCATGGGCTGGAGTGATTTTTACAACCCCGGTTCCTTTTTCAATATCAGCATGTTCATCAGCTATTATAGGAATTTTTTTATTAACGATTGGTAAGATAACGTTTCTGCCAACTAGATGTTTATATCTTTTATCATTCGGATTTATAGCAACTGCGGTATCACCAAATAAAGTTTCTGGTCTAGTGGTGGCAACATCTAGGTATTCATCGGTACCATCAATATAATATTTTAAATGATAAAAGGCTCCTTCTTCATCTTTATAAAGAACTTCTTCATTAGATAGTGCGGTTAATTGAACTGGGTCCCAGTTAATTATTTTTTCACCACGATAAATTAATCCTTTATTATATAGGTCAACAAATACTTTCTTTACGGCTTTAGACAAACCTTCATCTAAGGTAAATCTTTCCTTAGTATAGTCTAGAGCAAGGCCTAATTTAGCCCATTGTTTATGGATATTTTCAGCGTATTCATCTTTCCAAGCCCAAGCGGCTTTTAACCATTCTTCTCTATCCATACTTCTTGGGTCAATGCCTTCATCTCTTAATCTTTTATCAACTTTTGCTTGAGTAGCAATTCCAGCATGATCCATACCTGGTATCCATAAGGTGTCATAACCTTTTAATTTTTTATATCTGATTAAAATGTCTTGTAGACCAGTATCCCAAGCATGACCGATATGAAGTTTGCCGGTAACGTTTGGTGGTGGAATTACAATGGCATATGGTTTTTTACTCATATCGCCAGCAGTAAAGTACCCTTTCTTTTTCCAATTTTCATATTTTCCTTCTTCAACTTTTTTATGGTCGTATTTTTTTTCTAACATATTACATTTTCCTTTCTTTTAATTTTTGTTTTTGATAATTCGAGACTCGGTATGAATTATATTTTTTGTAACTATAAATTATATACATTTGATTGCCTCCCATACAAACAAAAAAACTTATAAATTTAAGGACGTTTTGAACGTGGTACCACCTTAATTTATAAGTTTTGACTTACCTTATTTAAGTTTAACGCACTTTGACGTATTTCCCTACTTTAATTTCAGAAAATCAGCTTGTTCAAGCTACCTTCAATATTTTCTATTATTAGCTCGCACCATATACTAACTCTCTTTAAATAGATAAATATTTACTCCTCTTGGTCTTGGCTTTGTTTTTCATTATACATGTTTTTTTTAAAAATTACAATAGTTTTGTGCCGCAAAGGAAACAAGTTGTGGCTGTTGGTGATAATTTGGTGCCACAATTTGGACATACTTTTGGTTTGCTTTTATCAATAACAATAGGTTTTTCTTCTTTCTTTTCTTCTGTTTTAGCTTGAATGAAAGTTTCATGTCTTTCATCTGGTTCTAGTGATTTATTAAAGTAAACGGTGTTGTTTTCATTATTATTTTGTTGCTCCGTTAAGTTTGTTTGATTTTGTTGATTTGTCTGATTAACATTATCACTATAGATATTTGTTTGATTTGACTCATTTGTTTGTGACAAAGTTTGATTGTAATCGCTTGGGTTTATGGATATTTCTGGTTGAGGTTCTTTTTTTGTTTTTTCAGTTTCGTAAAGAGCATTTTGATTGACTAAAAATTCTTCTGTTTCATCATACATATGAATCATAAATTTAGGGTTTTTAAAAACTAATTCAGGAAATTTATACATTGGAAAAACGACGAACCAAACAGCTTCTTTAGGATTTAATTGATAGGCTTTTAAAAGCTCGGCAATAATTATTTTATAGTAATATAAATTGGCTATAGGAATTAATGATTTATAAAAAATACTTTTTTTCATGTCTAAGATATCTACTAGTATTAAAGTACTATAAAATGGTACATAGGCTTTCCATGCGGGTATTTTTATTTTTTTAAATAGTTTTCCTAAACATATTTTAACGGTTAAATAGACTATGAAAAAGACAAGAAAAAGCAAGAAAAAATAGATTCCAGTTCCTTCAAACATTTTTTAGCCTCCTTTTTATTAATTATAACATGACATTTAATTATTTGAAATATTTTTAGTTTAAAAAGTAGTTTGTTTCTTTTTCGTGTTTTAGATTAGTGAGCTTTCCATGTCCAGGATATATTTTAGTATTATCTGGATACTTTTTTATTTTATTTAGGCTTTTTTGCATTTCATCCATATTGCCACCTGGCATATCGGTTCTACCAATTGTTTCTTTAAACAGGAAATCACCAGTGAACATGATATTTTCATCTTTAAAGTAGTATGTTACACTGTCTTTAGTGTGGCCTTTTGTTTCTATAACTTCAAAAGTGAATGGTTCAAATGTATAGGTTTTAGGTTTGGGATTTTCTAATATTAAATTTTTATCAAAATTATTTAGAGCACCTATATGGTCTTGGTGGTGATGGGTTATTAAAATTTTAACAATTTCTTTGTTTTGAATATTATTTTTAATTTTTTCATATTCATCGCCAGGGTCAACAATTAAAATTTTGCCATTTTTTTCTAAAATATAACAATTGGCTTTTAAATAGCCAACAGGAATTTGGGTTATTTTCATTTAAGGTTCCTTAGTTTATTAAAAGTATCTCTGACGTTTTTTTGAACATTATTGGATAGTTTTGGTTCTGCAGGAGGTTCTGCTTTTATTTGAGCGTTTTTTGAGGCTTCCATAAGTTTTTCTCTTATTTCATTTGGGTCTTGATTCAAACCTCTTTTAACCATGCCTTGTAAAATGGTATTTTTATTATTTTCATTTATTATCATATTAGTTTCCTTTCTTGCAGTGACCTGTTTCAATATAATTTTGAACTGGTCCATATGTTTTGCGATATCCTTCTATTAATCCATATTTTTCAATGGCTTCAAAATGTTTTTTTGTGGGATATCCTTTATGATTTTTAAAGCCATATTCTGGGTGTTTTTTGTCAATTTCATACAGAATATTATCCCTAGTAACTTTGGCAATGACACTAGCAGCAGCAATGGACATACTTTTAGCATCGCCTTTAATAATTGGCATGACTGGAATGTCAATATCTATTGGCATGGCATCTGACAAGACGTATTCAAGATTTATTTGTTTTTGAACCTTTTTAATTGCCTTAATCATCGCTTGCCTACTTGCTTCATAGATGTTTATTTTATCTATTTCTTCTGGAGATACTATACCAATTCCATAAATTGTATTTTTGATTAAATATTCATAAAAATTATTTCGTTTTTTTTCACTTAGTTTTTTAGAATCGTTTAATCCTTCTAATTCAAAGTTATCAGGCAAAACAACACAAGCAGCAACAACAGGTCCAAAAAGTGGTCCTCTACCAGCTTCATCGGTTCCACCAATAATGTTTATGCCTTTATTTTTTAATTCTTTTTCATATTGCCATAAATCCATGTTTGTTCCTACTTTCGTATATGATTATAGCACATCTTGATTTTATAAATCTATAATTTTATAAGGGAAATTTAGATTATCTAAAAATTTGAACATGTCATCAATAGATATAAAAACAGTAGCAATGTTTTCGTTTGGGTGAAAAGTTATAATTTTTTCATTTAAAAGTTCTTTATCAATATATACTTGAATATCTTTTTCTTTATTGTTGATAAGTCCAAATAGTGAAACTATTCCTGGTTTTAATTGCATTTTATTTTGAAGGGCTTCTTCACTTGCGAAATGTAATCTATCATTTGTTAATTGACCTAATTGTTTCAAATCAACTTTTTTATGATCATCTAAAATAATTAAATAATAATTACGGTCTTTTTTACCGGCTAAAAACAAAGTTTTAGAAAGTACTCCTTCGTGGCCTGAGACATATTCATCAGCAAGTTCAGTTGTGTATGCGGGAGGGTGGTTTACAATTTTATAATTTATATTCATGTTTTTTAATGTTTCTAATACTTCTTTCATTTTTATCACCTATTTATATTGTATCACATATGGACTAAAGTCAAAATAAATTTTGCTTTAATGATTGTTTAATTTTCTTTTATTTGTAATACTATTTCTAACATACTAAACTATTATAGTTTTTTAAACTTATATCTACTTTTAGTATAATTCATTTTACAATAATAGACTGATTAGTTTTTTTGTCAAGATGTTGAAAAAATAAAAAGATGAGAGCGACGTTCATCTTTATTTATGAATTACTATTTTATAGTATTAATAATATTTTTTATATCTGAATTTATTTTCTTTTGTTAATTTTTTTATAATATGTTTTTGAAGTTTTTGGGCCATACCGGTTTTAATGTTGTTTTCATTTGATAGTTGGTCAACTAATATAGCTTTAATTCCATTTTTTTTAGCGCCAATAATATCAGAAAGTAATTGATCACCGATGGCTACGGCATTTTCTTTTTTGGAGTTTAACTGTTTTAGAGCTTGTTCATAAGGTTTTTTTTCAGGTTTTTTAGCTTCACTTAAAGCTGGAACATCTAGTTTTTTTGATATAGGTATGACTCTTTCTTGGTGATTGTTAGATATAAGTAATATTTTAAAATTTAATTTTTTTAACCTATCAAATAATTCTATTGTTTTTTGGGGTACATTTAAGTCATCAACTTTGGCAATGGTATTATCAATATCAAATAATAATGTACTATAGTTATTTTCTTTTAGTTTAGAATAATCTATTTCATATATGTTTGGATAGTAACTATCTGGAGTAATCGCGGATATTTCACTTTTAGAGCCTAACATTACTTTAATAAATGTTTTTAGCATTAAAATATGTTTTAATTTCATTGCATAAAAAATAATCACCGAAGTGACTATTTTGTTTCCTTCTCTAATTTTTCTGTTACATTTTTAGAAACTTCGATTACTTTCTTTTTGATGGCGTTTGCTGATTTTTCAATAACTGGAGTGCCTTTTTCAATGGTATAGTTGACTAGTTCTTCGGCAGCATCTCTAAGCTTTTTTGCTTTCTTTTTTGCTTCTTCAAGAACTGTTTCTTTATCTAATTCAGCTATTCCTTCTTTTAATTCTTCAATTTTGGCTTCGACAGTTTCTCTTACATCATCCATATCAATATTTTTTACTTTAGCCACTAAGTCATCAAACATTTTTTTTAAATCTTCTCTTGTTTCTGAGCCTTTTTTAGGAGCAAATAGTAGTCCTAAAGCGGCACCGACTCCAGCGCCAACAACAAATTTACCAATTCCTTTACTTTTCTTCGTCATTTTCACTTTCCTTCTTTCTATTAAATATTTTACCGATTGAAGTCGATAAAAAATTTACAATTGTATCGCTGAAGCCAACTACGGCATCAGTGGTATTATCAATTATATTAAATAGGCCATTTAATTTATTTGACTTTTGAGTAACATCGTCAACTAGTCTATCAATTTTATCTAAGGTTTTTATGGCATTGATAACTAAAATTATTAAGGCAATTACTAATACAATTAATAATATGTAAAAAAATATAGATAATACATCAGCAAAACTAATCATCATTATTTATTCCCCTTTTCATATAATGAATCAATCATACTAAATAATTCTTTGTCACTAATTTTTCTTGGAGCTTTTTTTTGTTTTTCTCCTTCAACTGGCTTGTCCATTTCTTCTTCTAATAAATCGGTTAGGTCATCTTCATTTAGTGCACCATGTCTTGGCTTCTCAGAGATAGTACTAGCTCCAAAATCAAAGTCATCTTTAGCAATTGATTTTGTTTTTTCTATAGTTTTTTCTGACTTCTTTGGTTCTTGTTTTTTTTCTTCGTCACTAAAAAGTACTCTATTACCACCAAATAAGGTTGTTTCAATATCGGCTTCTAGACCTCCATAGGCTTTATTTCTGATGGCATCAACATTAGCTTCTTTTGAACTATAATATGAAGAACGTCCTTCAGTTTTTGAGTTATATTCATCTTTCTGATAACCTTTGTCTAAAATTCCATAGACTGGTGAGATGATAGGTGATGGTCTAAAGACTCTCTTTTCTTCTTTTGGTGGATTATAGACTTCTTTCTTTTGAGTTCTTGTCCTTTTTTCTTCTTTTGGCTCTGGTTTAACATCAATTGTATCAAAGTCATTATCATCAAAAAATGGAAATTTGTATTCACTTTTGGCAGGTTCGGGTACAATTTCTTCTTTGACTTCTTCTTTTACTACGTCTTCATATTTGTCAGAGCGAGCTTTTTTTGGTGAAGGAATTTCCACTTGAATTACTTCTTTTTGTACTCCTTCTTTTTTTGTTTCAGGTTCTTCTACTTCAACTTCTTCAGTAAATAAATTTTTAAATTTATCCATTAGTCCCATTTTAATACACCTCTACTTTTCTTCATAACGTAAGAAGCTATCATTGTTATTATTTTTTGAACTAAATACGTTATATTTTTCTTCCTTGTTTTTTAAAAAGTCGTCTTCTAATGATAATTTTATTATATTACTGTTGTATTTTATTGTCGATAAAATGTATGAACTGTTTAAAACTGTATCGTTAATGTCTTGCTCAGGTACTAAGGCTTCAATTCTCGCATAGTTATAAACAAATTCGATTAAATATAAATCATCTTGTTTAGTTATTTCTAGATAACCTATATTATCACCATTTTTAATTTTTCTAGAATAATATTTACTATTATCTACTTTATAATTTACTGATTTTTGATAGTAATAACTTATTTCGTCTAGATAAAGATAATAATACACACCATTTGAATATAATTTATCATTAGTTCCACTACTGTCGATATAAGTTACTCCTCTTGGCACATAATACTTATATCCACGTCCCACACGGTTATACAAAGTATTTTCTTTGGATAATACAACACTCACAATATTATCAATACTAGTTGTGTCAATTCTAACGATGGTACAGCCGGTTAGAATTAATGTAATTAGTCCTAAAAGAATTATTTTCTTCATATACACACCTGCTTACTATAGATTATATCAAATTTTGCTTAAATTTCCTAATAAAGCACTTGGTTTACATGTAAAATTATGTCTACTTTTCTACTTCAACCATATATATTGGATAGCCTAAACTTACAAATTTTTTTTCATATTCGGTTTCAACATTATCAATTTCATCTTTATGAAGATTTAAGGAAATGGTTTTGATTTTATAATTATAATTAGTGAATGATTTTAAAGAAAATTCAAAAAGATGTCTGTTATCTGTTTTTTGAATGATATGATTTTTTTCTTTAAAAATGGAATCATATCTTTCTAAAAATTTTTTACTAGTTAGTCTTCTATCTTCATGACGATTTTTTGGCCACGGATCTGAAAAATTAAGATAAATTGTATCAATTTCTTTATCAAAAATGTTTTCAATTTCAGTAGCATCAAATCTAATTAGTTTTAAATTAGGTAAATTAATGTTTTCTAGTTTTTGAGTGGCTCTTAGAATAACACTATCAAATTTTTCAATGCCAATAAAATTGATATTTGGATACTTTTTGGCCATTTCAATTATAAAGTCGCCTTTCCCCATACCTATCTCTAAATGAATTTGATTATTATTGTTAAAAAGAGTTTTATATTTTCCTTTGTAGTTTTCAGGGGTTTGAATTATATAAGGAGATAGAGTTATTTTTTCTTTTGCTCCTTTGATGTTTTTTAGTCTCATGCATATCACCTTTAGTATTATAACATAAACGCACACCAAAAATAAACAAAAGCATATAATTAATTAGAGTATGAAAGGAGCATGCATAATGAAAAAAGATCGCGATTGTGGAATGGGTTACCCTGTATATCCTCAGATGGTACCTAATTTCGGAGGTATGGTGATGCCTGGTCAGATGATTCCAATGCCTAATAATATGAATATGGGTATGACTAATGTGCCTTTAACGAGTGTTCAAAGTACAATTAATAGTAATGATTTGAATAATCTTACTAATCAAGTTAATAATTTGGAGCAAAGAGTTACTAGATTAGAAAATATGGTTAATAAAAATAATTTTAATAATTATAATTCTTCAAATTATCAAATGATGTAAAAAGACCTGGTGTGGTTACCGGGTCTTTTGGTTATAAAATTATTTTTTAGAAATACTTTTATATATTTTATTCATGATTTCAGCTGTCTTAGCAAGTTTTGCCTCTAATTTATTATTAATTTCTTGTAATTTTTCATTATCCGCACGATATTTATCATTTTCTGTTTTTAGATTAGCAATTTCATTCATGGCATTTTCTTTATCACTAGTGATTTCATGATTTAATTGATCTAATTTTTCAATTTCTAGTTGTAATTTTCTGATTTTATCATCTTTAGCGTCCATTTCACTTTGCATGTTTTCGAATTTATCAACAAAACTAGATACAGCTGATGTTACTTCATCTAAGTCTTCCTCAGGTGCCTGTTCTTCTACAGCAGGAGCCTCTGGTTTTAACAATTCTGGTTTTACCTCTTTTGGAGCAGAATCTAAGTCTAAATCTTCCATAACATTAGAAAGATTATCAATTTCATCTAATAAACTTTCAGCTTCTTTTGGAGAAATTTTGACCATTTCATCAACAAAGTTAGTATCATCGCTTGGCATTTCTGGTTCGCTTGCAACAGTGTTTGATTCGCTTGAATCATTACTATTTTCTTCTAGATATCTTCCATAGATATTTAGTTCAGTAATTTTACTCATGATGTCTTCAATGCCTACTGCATATTTATTCATTAAATTAAGAATATTTTTGTCTTGAGTGTAGGTTTCTAAAAATTCATTATCATCAGGGATTAAGATATTTGCTCTAAACATCTGTTTTTCTTCCCTACCTTGTTCTCCATCACTAAAAGCAATATCCATGTTTTCAATTACAGCATTAATAAATTCATTTTTTCTTTTAACAGCTTCATCAATTGGTAATTTTTTAAATGATTTGAATATTTTTTTATTATCATCTCTAATATCTTGCGCTAATTTTTTTATAGCTAAAAATCTTTCTTTTTCTAACATATTTCCACCTCTTTATTCTTTTATAACCTTTAAGCTCTTGAATCGTATTTACCATCTTTAGTTGAAACAATAATGTGTTCATGTTCATTAATGAACAATGGTACTTTGACTGTAAGCCCATTTTCTAAGGTTGCTTCTTTAGTCGCATTAGTTGCAGTGTTACCTTTGACACCAGGTTCTGTATGAGCTACTTCATATTCTATTTTTTCTGGTAATGTTATTCCCAAAACTTCACCTTTATAGAAAGTTACCTCTACTTCTAGACCTTCTTTTAAGAATTTAACATCATTACCTAAACTTTCTTTAGGTAAATCCATTTGTTCATAATTTTCCATGTTCATAAAGTTATACATGTCACCATTACTGTAAAGATATTGCATTGGTCTTTTTTCGATTATTGCTTTTTCAAACTTAATGTTTGTATTGAATGTTTGCTCAATTGTTGAACCAGTTCTCAAATTTTTAAGTTTAATGCGGACAAAGGCAGGTCCTTTTCCTGGCTTAACGTGTAAGAATTCTAAAATTAAATAGATATTCCCGTCAATTACAACTGTCATTCCATTTTTAATATCATTAATATTTATCATACTTTACCTCCATGAATTATTTTTTTTCATTGTGCTCTGTATGTTTCCCACACTTAGGGCAATATTTGTTTAACTTTAATCTTTCAGGTGTATTCCTTTTATTTTTTTCTACACGGTAGTTTTCATTTTTACATACACTACATACTAAAGTTACGTTATCTCTAGCTTCGCCTTTTTTTGCCATAATTATCCCTCCTTTTCGCATTTCTTATAATATTATATCAAATTATGGATAAATTTCAAAGTATTTTTTAGAAACTCTATCAGCTAAACGTTTATTTATTGCAGATTGATGGCTAGTTCGGCCATCTGGTCTTGATATATTTGGTGATACGATAGTGAATGAAACTTTAGGGTCATCATAAGGGGCATAAGCAACAAAGGTGGTACTGATGGTTTCTTTATCGACTTTATGATCTCCATTAGTGTCAACAAAGCTTTGACTGGTTCCGGTTTTTCCGGCTGGTTTATAAGACATATTAATGTATCCCGCACCGGTTCCATATTTTAAGACTGCTTGGAAACCTTCGTGAACTCTATCCATGTATTTTTGTTCAGTGTTTACTTTATTTAATTCTTTTTTATTTTGGTCATAACTAGATGTATCATTATATAGTCCTTTATATAAATATGGTCGCATTCTAGTACCATTATTGGCAATAGTACTGATATACTGTGATAATTGAATTGGTGTATAGGTGTCGTTTTGGCCAATAGCAAAGTCAAGTAATAATCCAGATGTACTATCATTACCTTTGATACCAGTAATTTCTTTTGGAAGGTCAATTCCTGTTTCAACGCCTAAACCAAATTCAGCAAATGTATTTCTATATGTATTGAAAGCTTCTTTATCAATTACTAATGGTTTATTATAACTATAAGTTCCTTTACCAACTTTTATGGCGGTATAGTACTGATATGTATTTGATGATTGCGCTAATGCAGTAATATCATTTAATCTACCTAAGTATTTCCACGAACATTTTTCAGGGGTAGCAGCTATTTTTACACAATTGTCATACCTTACTTCACCTATTTTTAAAGCTCCAGTGTTATAGCCAACTATGTGACTGGCTCCTTTAACTACTGAACCCATGACAGCGGTTGATTGAGTTACACCTGATGTGAAATCAATAACTTTATATTGACCATTTGCATCTTTTTTATATTGACCGTTTTCGTCTTTGGCTAATTGTTTACCAGCCATGGCTAGAATCTCACCGGTTTTAGGATTGGTTATAACGACAAATGAACCATCGTAATATTCTGTATTAGCTTCTTTTTTGGCATTTAATACTTCTTCGGTTAATATTTCTTCTAAGGCCTTTTGAAGTTCAATATCAATGGTTAAAACTATGTCGTTACCTCTTTCTCCTTCTTCTAATAGTTTATAAGAGCCATCACTCATGACTTGATATTTATTTTTCTTTCCTTTTAGTATGTCTTCATATTGATATTCTAGGTTACTTGTTCCTACTCTATCATCTAGGCTATAGCCTTTATCCAAGTAATAGTCTTTTAGTTCAGCAGGTATTCCACTTTTACTGGTTGAAACATTTCCCAAAATACTTCTAAATACATCACCGTAAAGATATGTTCTTTCCCAGTCTAGTTTGGTGTTTACACCTTCTAATTCACTTAGATTTTCTGAAACTAAAGCATATTCTTCATCGGTTACATCTTCGTTTTTGATGACTTTTTCGTCGTATGAATAACCGGTGTTCATTAAAGTATATATATAGGCAGCTTTTTTATCTAAGTCTGTATAAATTGATAGGTCTTCGGTGGTAACTCTTTCAATTTTTAATTCATAAATATCATCACTTGTTAGTTTTCTTTCATCAAGTTTTTTCCATTCTGCGTCGGTTATTTTTTTTTCAGCTTCATCTGGGTGGTTTTTAATCCAGAAGTTTTTAAAGTCATAATCATTTAATTTAGAACTATCAAGAGAAATCATATTAGCTAATTTATAGGCTATTTTTATTTCTTTTTTTGTGGTTATACCTGATGGCTTTTTATAATAAATTACTTTAGATGGTTTGTTATCGACAATTAATTTACCATTGCGGTCATATATTCTTCCTCTTGGGGCAGATTCACCATAGACGATTGTTTTGGTGAGGTTTTCTAGTTCTGTGCTATATTTTTCCTCGCCAGCTACTTGAACGAGAAATAATGAGGTAACTAATATTAATAAAGCTAAAATGATGATAAATGTTAAGATGTTATAGCGTTTTTCAATTTCAATTTTTATGTCTTTATTTTCTTTATATGAATTAAAATTGTAGTTTGGTTTGCGCTGGCGTTTAGATATTTTTAATGATGAATTTCTTTTGTTTTTGAATTTTTTTATTTTGTCATTTAATTTCATTTTTTGTCACCTCACTTTGATTTTGTACATATTTTATTATAGGGGGAATTTATGCATAAACTATTAATTGAAAATTATATAAAACAAATTAAAAAAGATGATATTTACAATTTTGGTATTTTAAATAATATCAGACTGTCAAGTGATGAAGTAGATATATTATACCACTATTTGAATAATTATTGGGAAGAATTATTATATGGAAATTCAAGAGGGGTATTTTTAAGGTTGGAAAAGGAATTTGATAAGGATAAATATTTGAAGATTAAAAATTTGTTTGAAGAATATTTCAACAAATATCAAAATTTTTTGTAATATTTTCTAATATCTTCTAAAAGGTTTGGATTATATTTTTTGTTTTTTATCATTTCTATTTCAAATTTATATGGTGCATAAGTGCGGTCTTTACCGCCTGATATGCTTATGTATGGAGTTTCTAATATTTTAGGAACTTTTTTTAATTTCTCATGATAGATAATTTTCATTAGATTATCAAACCCAATTGTTCCAAGTCCGATGTTGTCATGGCGGTCTTTATGAGATGATATTTCGTTTTTACTATCATTAATATGAATACAACCTATTTTGTCCAAGCCAATTATTTTATCAAATTTGTCTAATAGGTCATCAAAATTTTTAACATCATATCCAGCATCGTTTAAATGACAAGTATCTAAACATATTTGGATTCTATCTTTATTATTAATACTATTAATTATTTTATTTAATTGTTCAAAAGTTGTTCCAAGTTCAGAGCCTTTTCCAGCCATTGTTTCTAGACAGATGATGGGTCCTTCTTTTTCAGTTAGAATGAGATTTAAGGCATTAATAATATTTTCTAAGCCTTTTTCTTCCCCTAAGCCGGTATGACTACCTGGATGGAGAACAACTTTTTTAATACCTAAAATTTTAGCTCTTTCTAATTCTTGTTTTAAAAAGTTTATAGCAAAATTATATTTTTGTTCATCTTTATTGTTTGCTAAATTTACAATATATGGTGCATGAATAATAACATTGTTTATATCAATATTGTTTTCTTTCATTAAGTTCTTTGCTTCTTCAGTTTTCTTTTTATCAATTTGGGCTCTAACCGTATTTTGCGGAGCTCCAGTGTAAAACATAAATGTGTTTTCTCCGTAACTTAGAGCTTCATTTACACTACCTAGTAGGCCTTCGTTTTTTGTAAAAGACACGTGGCTACCTATAATTAATTCTTCCATAAAAATCACCTAGAAATATAATACCACATTTCTAGGTTACTCGCCTACTAAATCACCTAAAACTTTGAAACTTCCATTAATTATTTTTTGAATAGCTTTTTCAGTGACACTTGATATGGTTAGTCCTGTTTTTGAAATAGTGTTTTGGTAATCTTTATTATTTACATCAATATAGTCTTCAATGTCAATGTCTTTACCTTCTTTGACGTCCTGTTCAAATTTTTCGATTTGTTGGTTAGTTAAAGCTACTTTTTTACTATTACGATATTCAAAGTAACCGGTGCTTTGGGATAAATATAAAGCAAAGAATGTGACGAAACTTACTAATATGGCATATCTAAAAATTTTATTTAATTTCTTATGTTTCATTTACGTATTCTCCGATAATTGGAGCAATTAGTTCAATGGTGTTTAAAACTTCGTCAATGGTATTTTCTTGTCCACCAATTTCAATTAAGATAATATTGGTATTTAAGTCTTGGTTATATATACCATTAGAATCTTCGCCACCTTTGGTGAGAACTCCTCTAGTTAAGGTTGGATATTTTTGCTTTATTTTATCATTTATAGTATTAGTTACTTTGAGATTTGCTTCATAGTTTTGGTGCTCCTGCCCAACGACAAAGGATATTTTAGCACATGATTTGTTATTTATTATTATAGTTGATTTATCTTTTGGAAGAGCATCTCTATGAAGATCAATAATTAGTTTATAGTCTTTATATTTATTTAAAGCATCTTGGAGAAATACTCTACTTGCTTGATAGCTTTTACTATATTTCATGTTGTTTAGGTTTAAATAGTCGGTTATGTTATCTTCCATAACGTTGGCTTTGATGTTTTGGGCGGCTAATTTATCTTGCAGAATATATGAAGCCATCATGACTCCAGGTTTTATATTATATCCTTCTAGGGCATTACCTTGGTATGCTTCAGTTTGATGAGTGTTATAGATAAAGACGGTTGGATTGACTTCTAGTTTACTTACTTCTTCTAATTTAGGATTACTTACATAGGTCATATTTTCTTCATTAGGAGTAAAGTGCAGGGTATTTTCTAAGATAGAAATTGGCTGATTTACATCTATTATTTTTGAGAATAGTTTAGTAAAAATATCGCTAGCTTTTTTTTCATATAAAAGATGATAATTTGAATCAACCATTAGGGCTTTGATGAATTCTTCGTTGGAGTCTACTAATTTCATATTCATAATAACATTGAATGATAATTCATAACCTAGGAACATAATGAAAGCATAAGCAATTAACCTAAATTTGAATTTGCGTTTTTTCTTTAGTTTGACTTTTTTCATATTCATACCCCTTTTCCATTTAATTATATGAAATGGAGTTTAAATAAAATGTAGAAAAAAACAAAGCTTAATTACTTTGTTTTACTTGTTTGTGTAATGCTTTGTTTAATCCCGTACTGATAACTTCAGCTAATTTTTCAACAACAAAGTCTTCTTCTTTTGGAGTAACCATAAGATTATAGCCGATGGGATTTAATATTTCGTAGATTAACTGTTTGGTTTCTTCTTCTGATAATGTTCCAACCATGCCTAATATTTTTTCTTTTTCTTCTTTATTTATTTTGAATTTTTGACTTAATTTTAGGTAATTTACATTAGCGGTTAGCTTGGTAGCAGGATTGTTTATATTAGCCGTTTGATAAGCAAAGTGGTCATAGAGATATTTGATTGTGTCACTGACGATTGAAGCGGCATCAACAACCGTTGGAATACCGATTGCAATAGTTGGAATACCTAGTATTTCTTTGGAAATTTCTTTTCTTTTATTACCTACTCCACTACCTGGATTAATGCCAGAATCGGTCATTTGAATGGTTTTATTTACTCTTTCAACAGATGAGGCAGCTAAAGCATCAATGGTAATGACAAAGTTTGGTTTGATAGTATTTACGATGCTTTTTAATAAGTCACTTGTTTCAATACCTGTTTCACCCATTACTCCTGGAGAGATTGCACATACTCTTCTAAATCCTTCGTCTAAAGATCCATAAAGGTATATATAATTTGTAACTAAGGTTTTTGATATTACTAGTGGTCCTAGAGAATCAGGAGTTGATTTTTCGTTACCAAGGCCAATAATTAAACACATATCATCATCATTAATGTTTTCTAATTTTAAAAGTTTTTGAAGTTCTTCGGCAAAAATAGTTTGAAGTTTTTCGGCGTTGGTATGGTCGGTTACATCTTCAAATTCAATAGTGGTATAATTTCCTTCCTTTTTATTTATTTTGTCTGCTTCTTCTTTATTTAGAGTAATATTTGTAATTTTTATATCATCTATTTGTTTAGTGGGATGAGTTTTAATTAATTCGACGGCAAGGTCTGTTCTTAGAATACTGTTTTTTAAATCTACTTCATGATTCATATTTTCACCTCTTTTTTATTTTTAACAAAAGAAGGAAAATTCATACGAAAATGTGAAAAAATCTTGCTTTTTAATTGGAATTTTGCTAAAATGGATATACATGTGGCTTGGAGGTGAAATTATGGCCAACTTAAAGAATGCGAAGAAAAGAGTTTCTGTTAATATTAAAAAAGAAAAAAGAAACAATGAATATTCTGCTAGTGCGAAGACTGCAATTAAAAATGTTGAAAGAGCTATTGCTAAAAAAGACAAAGATGCAGCTACTGCTAATTTAAAAACTGCCATTAAAAGAATCGACAAGGCAGCTGGAGCTGGAGTAATCGCTAAAAATACTAGTGCTCGTAAAAAATCAAGATTAACAAAGAAAGTAAATGCGATGGAGTAATTTACTTTTT
>CALVRQ010000062.1 GCA_944358685.1 uncultured Bacilli bacterium | reverse complement strand
CAATGTCACGTTACGTCCATTATGGATAAATTTCATCAGTTAAACTGTTAAGGGCCGTTTCCACTATAATATATCCTTTCCTATGGGGTGGTAGAAGAAATTGCAAAAGTAAAGTTAATTGCACTATTTTATACCACTATATTTTAACATATACTTACATATGAACGAAGGCCCTAGTTCTGGAGAAACAAAAAAGGTGGTTCAATGACCACCCACAAGACGTCTTTCAGCAAGTAATCAGCTGACCTTTGTTGCGCGCCTGCTCAACATACTTTAATTGCTACATATATTATAGCATCTTTTTAAACATGATAAATATCTACGCGCGCTAGCAACGTAGCCTAGAGAACCCTAATCATGTTCGCTTTAAGGAGGTGTACGCTTTGCTTGACACATTTACTTTAATTGCTATTGGTTTAGTATTGTACCAAGCCTCACGGCTCGTTGACTCAGTCACTCGATTGATTCACGAATTTAAACGACATTAATGCTTGTGAGCAAAACAATCAGGAGTCACTTTTCAAGTGGCTTTTTGTACCAAAAATCACTAAGTGTACAAGTATTCTACTTAAATTGTTTCCAATAATCATCGTTTGACTTTACAACTGGATCCTCTAGCAACTTATGCTGTCGAATCAATTTATCCCGAGTAATTGCATATTCTAAAGAATTTTCGTCCATATTTTTTAATCTACTATTATTTTCTTGATCTTTAATTAATTTTATTTTTTGTTGCTTTTTATTCATTAATTTCACCACATATGACACAAAATGTGTCAGTTTATGCCACTTAAAGTGTCAATTTATGTCAAAAAGTGACACTAAAGTGGACAATTACTAGAAACAATTATATAATTACAAAAGAAAAGGAGTTAGTGAATCCGACTCACTAACTCCAATCGTAACTTAGATATGACTGTTTGGTTGAGCTAATCCTTGTGATTAGCTTTTTTTATTATTGCGTAAGCAGTAGCTACACGAATAATAAAAGTGCCTAGTGCACCCAAGAAAATGCTTAGGGCAACAGCAATTACTATCACTTGGCAGCCTAACTCTCCAGTCTACCCAATTTTGCATAGCTTTCACCTCCGTAACTTAAAAATGTTTGAGGGGTGTGTAGCCATGCTAAGTTACTAAGTTCTAACAGGAGCTACCTGCTATCCAGAACCTAAACACTATTCTACTAAAAAACTGCTTAAATATATACAATTTAAAGAATTTAATGAACTAATCTCGATCTTTAAAGGTATATTTTTCGTACTATTTCTGACCTGCACTATTTAAATTATAACAGAAAAAGCCTAGAAATTTGATATTATCAAGCTTTTAGGCTTTTTTATTGGTTGCAAAAAAATTATCCAATAACTCCATCATCTTTATATTCTTATGAATTCGATAAAATTGTGCCTAATAAAGAACCAAAACCAAACATTATTATGAGTGCACGAACTATGGGGTTATTAATTAAGTGACACAATATTACTATGAACAGTAAGAGTACTACAATTTAATCCTCTTTCTCAATACTATTCCATGCCACACAAAGTAATCCGTCTCGCTTTAGCTCTACGCAATCGTATTTTTTTAGAATATTTCGTGAATCAAAGCCATGTGGTACAACGACCGCATAATTATTAACTGTTTTATACAGTTCTATTTCTTTTTTTCTAAACCCTTCAGCTTCTAGATCAGACACAAAATCATCTACGCCATCTTTTTTATCAAAGTCAAAAAGCCATTTGTGCTCAGCAGCATTTTCTGGACTCATTGCTAGGCTAGTTACCTTGTTTTCAATCTTAGTCATAGGATAGTCTGGATGGTCTAAAAGGTAATGCTGTAAACTACGAATAGTAGTGTCATTTTTTCGTTTATTAACAGTAATATAGAATCTGCTTAGTTCTCCTGGAACTCCCTCTAGACTAAAATTATTAAATTTATTTATTTCTGAAAGTGGTTTTTCACTTAGAAAAGAAAACGTTCTTTGTTTAAAGCCTGGTAGGTCTTTATTATCTTTATTTCGTGAAGTAAAAATTACACCTTGCATGTTTGTCTCCCATATACTAATTTTTAACTCGCATTGTGTGTATAACATTAATAAACGTATATAACAGTAAACATACATTTATAGCTATCACAAAAACAAATATGCTTAAACAAAATACACTATTAGATACTTGAATGAATATATTGTAAAAACTAATCAGTCCTATTTGTTTTAATATCCATGGCATTTCTACCTTTATCAAAAATAAAACTAATGCTACACAAAAAGTAAAATATAAATCAATTTGCCAAATTACTTTTAATTTATTATCAAATATAGAATTTCTTTTTATTTTCATAGCTTTAAATCACTTACTTCCATTATTTAAAACATTTGTTAAATAATGAACAACTTTTTTATCAGGGAGCTCATTATATTTTTTAAATATTTGAACAATGTCAAAGTGATTATCATTTTTCGCTACTTCAACTGTGTAACTATCACCATTTGAATGGTCATAGTGAAAAATTAAACTTTGGCCACTTTTAACAAAATAACTATATCCCCCTACACAATTATGTTGATTTATACCTTCAGTAACTAATTGACGAGGAGTATTTAAAATTTTAACAGGTAGCTCTCTTAAATTAGTAATGGCTTGGTGCCACTTGGTATTCTTTTTATTATTAAATAATTGGCTGTCAGGATCTGTATCATAATGATGCTCTGCTAAATTATTTTGTTCAATTAGTAATTGTTCTTCCGTTTGCAATCGTCTAAGTGAATTAAAATCACATTGTAATGTTTTCAATTTAACTTGAGAACATTCTACAATATAATCGTTTACCGTCCGAGTAACGACTTGCTTATTATGTTCAGTTTTATTGATTTTTCTTATCAAATAAATTTGGTATAAATTAAAATATTGGTTTCTAGTTTCACTGAAACCACCGTATACTTGATCTTGCATTAATTTAATAATTTCCCGTGTATAATAATCTCTATGATGTAGAAAATCAGTGTAGATATTGGCAAAATCACGTGAAGTTGTATGTTTAGCTAATTGATTTAGCATTATACATTCATTTAGACGAAATTTATTGTAACTGATATTTTTACTAACATTTTTATAATGTTGGGTCATTAAATATTTGTTATTAGATTTTTTAGCATTTAGTATTTCGGTATATGTAAATGGAATCGCTAGTTGGTAAAAAGCGTCCTTATTATAATTTTCATATTGCTTTAACACGTCTTTAGCCTGTCTAAATTGAAGGCACCCTAACAAAATAGATTCTTTAATATTATCAATAAAATCAATTGGTTCTTTAATATTTAGTGGAAAATATTTAAAACTCTTAGTTGCAACAAAGACCTTGTTTGATTCAGGAAAATATAAATGTGTAGATTCAACCTGAGAAATATAAAAACCAGCAGTAGAGATGCCTTTTACTTTATACTTTTTAATACTTACATAGTTACGGCCATCATTTGTTGAAATTTTAATAAATATACAAGGTGATTTAATCTCTAATGTTTTAACAATTGAAAAAGATTTTAACGAATTAACTAGATTAATTATTTTTTCAAAATTTGTCTTTAAATATGGTTCAAAGTCTTTATTAGAAACTAATTCTTGTGTCTTTAAATCAAAACAATATATAAAATCTCCGTTTTCTGGGTCAGTAGCATAACCAAATGAATTATATCGGCTTTCACGTAGAGTAGTAGCCAATGAAGCTTTTCTTCTATATTTAAATTTAATATATTTGTTTTGCTTTAATAACTCTTCTTTTAAACTCAACACTTATTGTCACTCCTCATTAGTTCCATCAAAATCTTCTCTTCTAAATGAAATCTTTTAATTTTACACAAAATGAATACTACAAAGACAGAATAAGTTAATAGAATTATCCATTTAATGAGACTGTAAAATAGTTTGTGTAAGGATGAATGA
>CALVRQ010000061.1 GCA_944358685.1 uncultured Bacilli bacterium | reverse complement strand
TGCTCCATAACATCATCCTCCTACGGTCTATCATTAATTATACTATAATTTTACCTTATTGAAAAGAAAATGTAAACCCAAATTATTTTTTTAGTACATTTTCTTTTAAAATAATTACTCTTTCACCTCAAAATATTCACCAGAATCCAAATACAAAATTCCTTTTTTATTATTAAATTCTTTAATTATATCTAAATAACCATCTATTTTATCAAAATCATTCAAAGTTAAATATACTCTATTTCCATCGTTCATCGTTAAGAAAAACCTTCCATCATCAACTTCATTTGGATCATATTTTATTTCTGATATTCTCTTTACAATATCATAATTAACCTCTGAAATAGCTGTTAAAAACTCAGAATAAATTTTATCAGGCACATAATTAATAACGGTTGGCACCGGAAAATTATCACTAACCTCTGTCTTATCAGCCAAAATAGTTTTAGAAGCCGGCAAATAATAAAATAATGGCAAATTTTCTTCTACATTTATTACAACTTTTGTAAGACTCGGTCTTTCAACATCTACCTTTTTTATATAATCATCTCTTTCTAATCTATCCTCAATTGTTTTAGACAACGTTTTCAAACTACTAGGATAATCTGAAAGACCAGCTTTCTCAATAATTTCCCAATCACTATAAAGTGAATTACCTTTTATCACAATATTATTAATCTTCACGTCTGTTAAAAATGCAAGTCCTAAAAGAATCAGTACAATAAAAATAAACACAAACAAAACATTTTTAACCTTAATTTTTCGTTTTTTCTTCATCTTACGTGCCATCAAATCACCTTTTTATTCTATAAATTCTTGTTCACATTCTAATAAAATTCCTGTTTTATCATAAACCTTTTCTCTAACTAAATTAATAAGTTTAACAACATCTTCACCTTTAGCCTTGCCCATATTCACAATAAAATTTGCATGCTTTAAAGATACCATCGCATCTCCAACTCTAAGTCCCTTAAGCGAAGCCTCATCAATAAGCTTACCCGCTGAAACTGATGGAGGATTACGAAATACTGAACCTGCTGATGGATATTCCAAAGGCTGTTTTCCTTTTCTAAGTCGCATATTTTCAAACATCTTTTCTTTAATTTCAGAAATATTACCCTTTTCAAGTTCTAAAAAAACCTCTAAACAAATAATTTTCTTGTGCTTTAAAATAGAATCACGATAGCCAAATTTTAAATCATCTTTAGATAAATAAATAACCTTTCCATTTTCTAAAGCATTAATACCCTTAATAATCAAATCCATTTGCTTGCCATATGCACCAGCATTTTGAAAAACGGCCCCACCAATACTAGCCGGAATTCCAAAAGCAAACTCAAGACCACTTAGTCCTAAATTCGCACATTCCATAGCTAACTTAGATAAACTGTAGCCTGCCCCGACCTTAACCAGCGTTCCGTCAATATCTAGTTTATCAAAATTTTCAAGTTTAATCAAAACCCCATCATATTTTGAACTAATAATTAAATTAGAACCATTACCAATAATCTTATACTTTTCTTTTAAATTACTCAAAAGATTTTCTAACTCCAAAACACTAGCAGGATAATAAACTTCTTTAACCGTTCCAGCTAATTTATAAGTCGTATAATCTTTCAAAGAAGCATTACTTATTTTTTTCATCATTACCAACTATCTTCTTTAAATTTTCATATATAATACTCGCACTATCTTTAACCTGCATACTTCTTAAATTATTCTTCATCTCTTTTAACTTAATTTCATCATGAATTAAACTATCAACCTTTTCAAATAAAACTCCAGATTTTAAATTCTTTTCTTCAATCATCAAAGCCGCATTTTTGTTTACTAAATCCAAAGCATTCAAATATTGATGATTATTTGCTACATAAGGTGAAGGAATTAAAATAGAAGGAACCTCCAAAGCAATAAGCTCACTCAAAGTAGAAGCTCCTGCCCTAGACACCATTAAATCGGTCTTCTTCATAACTTTAGTTAACCCCTCATAAAAAGGGATAATTTTCACATTATTAGGATAAGTATGTTTCATAACCTCATCATAAGAACTTTTTCCAGTTACAAACAAAATTTCATAATCTTTTCCTGCAAATCTTCCAAGTTCATCTTCCAAATACTTACTTACCCTACCAGCTCCCAAAGAACCCATAACAATAAGTACTAATTTTTTAGTAACTGATAATCCTAAAGTAGACTTTAATATAGCCTGAACCTTCAAAGCATCCTCACTACAAGGATTACCCGTCATAACTGCCTTATTTAAAGGAAATTTATCTAGAGAAGACTCAAAAGAAACCCCAATCATATCGCAGTACTTACTCAAAAACTTATTTGACTTTCCAGGTAAAGCATTTTGTTCATGTAAAAACGTTTTATATCCTAATTTCTTCGCACTCATAATAACTGGAACCGTCACATACCCACCAACTCCAATTACAATATCTGGATTAAAATCTTTAATTATCTTCCTGCACTCTTTAAACGCCTTAAATAAACACTTAACCGTTTTAAAATTTTTAAATATCTTCTTACTAAAGCCATACATCTCAATAGATTTAAACGGAATTCCCTTATTAGGCACAATATCTTTCTCCATCCTATTATGTGTACCAATATATAAAAATTCACTATCAGGTTCTTCTTCCTTAATTTTATTTAATATAGCCAAAGCCGGATAAATATGGCCACCAGTACCACCCGCACTAATTATCACTCGCATAACTTCACATCCTTAAACTAATTATATATCATAATTATATGTCCCGCAACCATTAAAATTTATCATCTTTAATATTATTTATTAAACTAACTTTATATAAAAATAAATGACTTATAAACATACACATCAAAACAAGTAAAAAACAAAAAATAAAACTAATCAAAAACATCCTATAATCCATAATCATAAATTTCATATCAAAAAAATTCTCAAAATTTACATACAAATATCTACTAATCATTAAAATAAATGGGAACGCATAAAAACACCCCTTACCACTAATTATTAAACTTTCAAAAAATAAGCATAAATTAATGTTTAACTTCGTAAATCCCAAACTCTTCAAAGTTGCAAACTCTTTTTTTCGCACTTTTACATTGGCTGATGTAACATTAAAAATAGCCAAAATCACAATAAAAATAATTATCAAAAGAAAAATAAACATAAATAACTTAATTAATAAAATAAAATTATCAATAAATTCATAACCTTTTTTCACATTCACATAACTTATATCTAAATTTTTATCATCTGCATACTTTGAAACTTTTTCATCTAAACCCTTCTCATCTGTTTTAATAAATGCCATACCATTATATTTTGGGCATACTAAATTAAAATCATTATCACTCAAATTCAGCACGTAATTACCCTCCAAAAGCATATTTTCAAATCCAAATGGTACCACATCAGTTAAACTAATTGATATTTTATAATCCCCTATTACTAATTCTTTCAAATCATGTAACGGCTTATAATCTATCTTGTACATCTTATTATTCTTCAAAGTCACATCTTTAACCCTATTTATAAGTTCCCCACCACCTAAATTAGTAATAAATAAATTGCTTGACATTTGATAGCCTTCATTATAATTTTTTCTAGGAATTGCAACCTTTTGCTCACAAGATTTAAAAACAACTTCTTTATCAGCCTTCAAATAAACTGCAAAATCAGAAAGTTTCTCATAATCATTTTCATCACTAATTAAAGAAATATCATACTTAGGTAAGTTAACATAATTATCAAATATATTTAAAGCATAACTCTTAAAACTAATAAAACTATTAAAAAGTAACATTAAAATAAAAATACATATAACAAGCCCTCTATATTTTTTTCTTCCTCTTTTATAATTAATAAAAGCATAACTAAATACAAAATTTTTAAAACCATCCAAAGCCACACTTTTATCTATATCATTAGCCTTAAATAAAGTAATTACTTTATACCGTCTTATCTTAAGTAAAGGTAAAAAAGATGCTATAAATATAATTATCATAAGAAAAACAAAAGGAATCCATATAAAAGGTAAATAAAAATTAAACTTTAAATCACCATTAAAAACCTCAAATAACATACTATTAATAAATCTAATAATCAATAAATTAAGTAAAATGCTAAAAACTAACCCTAATATTATTCCAAGTAAACCACAAATAAACTCTCCACAAAAAAATATCCTACAAATCTGATTATTACTTGCTCCTACCGATGACAATAAAGCTATATCACCTTTTTTCTTAGTAAAAGCAATTTGAAAAGAATTATATATAATAAAAAAAACTGAAATAGATAAAATAAAAACAATTAAACTAATCAAACTTTTAAATAACTCTAAATAATTATCGTCACCAACTCCATACAAAGAAAGTAACTTATCGTTATAATTAACTTCTTCACATAAATCAGTATGGCATAACTTTTCAGTATACTCATAAGTTCTTCGAATATCATCATATTTTATATAATATAAATCATCTTTTTCTTTTAAAGAAATAATATTATCATCATTTGTAACCATACCTTTAATACTGACATGATAATTGTCACTCTTCAAAGTCACATTTATCAAATATTCTCTAAAAGAAGAAAATAAAATACCCACACTAAAAAGTAAAATACTAGTTAAAATAGTCCCAATTATAATTGTTAAACTTTGCTTTTTATTTCCTTTTAAATACCTAAGACTTAATTTTAACATTCTTCTCATCCTTTATAATTTTTCCATCAGACATTGTAATCACCCTATCAGCTTGCCTAGCTAAACTAAGGTCATGTGTAACCATTATAATTGTCTGTTTAAATCTTTTATTATAAAATTTTAAAAGTTTCATTACATATTTACTATTTTTACTATCTAAATTTCCCGTCGGTTCATCTGCAAGTATTATCTTTGGTTTATTTATTAGTGCCCTACCAATAGCCACTCTCTGTTGCTGACCGCCTGATAAATCATTAGGAAACATTTCTTCTTTATTCACTAATCCTAAACTTCTAAGCAAATCATTAACTCTTTTATCACTAACCTGTCTACCATCAAATAAAGCTGGAAGTAATATATTCTCCCTAACATTTAAAACCGGTATTAAATTATAAAACTGATAAATAACTCCAATATACTTTCTTCTAAAGACCGTAAGCTCTTTATCAGAAAAACTATAAATATTTTGATTATTTATATAAACAAACCCAGTAGTCGGATTATCCAAACCAGCAAGTAAATGAAGTAAAGTACTCTTACCACTACCACTTTTACCAACAATTGCCACAAACTCTCCTTTATTAACTTTAAAATTAACGTTATTTAAAGCCCAAAATTCATTATCACCATTCACATATTTTTTACTTAAACTTTTAACATTTAAAATTTCCATCATATTCACCTCTATTTATTAATATACGGCGTAGAAATCCAATTTCCTTTTAAAACAAAAAAATTCAAACTTTTAAATTTGAATTTTCTTTTTCATTATTCTAAGTGCATTTAATACTGCAAGTAAAGTAACACCAACATCCGCAAAAACAGCCATCCATATACTCGCAAATCCGAAAGTAGCCAAAATAAGCATCAAAAATTTAAAACCTAAAGCAAATACTATATTAAATTTAACAATACCTTGCGTCATTCTAGCTATTTTTATCGCATAAGAAATTTTATCTAAATTGTCATGCATCAAAACTATATCTGAAGCCTCAATCGCCGCATCACTACCAATACCCCCCATTGAAATACCTAAATCTGCTTCTTTAATAACAGGTGCATCATTTATACCATCACCGACAAAAGCCGTAAATGATTCTTTTTTAATATCCTTTAATTTTTGAACCTTATCCATAGGAAGTAACTCCGAATAATATTCATCTATATTCACTTTACTTGCAGTCTCACAAACCATATCATAATTATCACCCGAAAGCATTACTACTCTATTAACGCCAACCTTCTTCAAATTACTAACTAAATTCAAAGCTGATTCTTTAACCTTATCACCAATAACTAAATATCCTAAATATTTGTCATCCAAAGCTACATAAACTACCGTTCCAAATGCTTTAACCTCAGGAATAACAATACCTTCCTTACCAAATAACTTTTCATTACCCATAATCATCCTCTTAGAAAACACCATAGCCTTAACTCCATAACCACTAATCTCTTTATAATCCTTAATCTCTTTTTCATCTATTTTTTCTTTATAAGCCTTTACTATTGATTTTGCAATCGGATGACTAGAATAATATTCACAGTAAGCTGCTAATTTAAGTAATTCTTCATTAGAAACACCATCTCCAATTATTTCCCTCACTTCAAATTTTCCTTCAGTAATCGTTCCAGTTTTATCAAAAACAATCGTTTCTAACTTATCTAAACTATCTAAACTATCACTGCCCTTAACAAGTATTCCTTCCTTACTAGCTCTACCAACCCCACAGAAAAATCCAAGTGGTACTGAAATAACCAAAGCACATGGACAAGCCGTAACTAAAAACACTAAAGCCTTATATAAATAATCATTAAAATCATATCCCATTAAAGTCGGAATTAAAACAAGTAAAACTGCTAAAAGCACAACAACTGGCGTATATATCCTTGAAAACTTCGTAATAAATTTTTCCGTATTGGCTTTTTTTTCATCAGAATTTTCAAGCATATTAATAATCTTACTAGCCGTTGATGTTCTAAACTCACTAGTCGCTTTTACTGTAATAAGTCCACTATCATTCACAAACCCACTTAAAACGCTATCTCCAACATTTATCCCTCTAGGTACACTCTCACCAGTTAAACTAGCCGTATCGACAAATGTTTTACCTTCAATTACTACTCCATCCAAAGGAACTTTCTCACCAGGCTTAACTACAAAAATATCTCCAACCTTAGCTTCTTTAATATCAGTTTTTTCTATCACATCACCATTTTTCAAATTAACATAATCACTTCTTAAATCCATCAACTTTGTAATAGATTCTTTTGAATTAGTGGTTGCCAAATCAGATAAATATTCACCAAGTTCAAATAAAAGCATCACCATTACCGCTTCTGGATACTCACCAATTATAAAAGCACTTATCGTCGCAATAATCATTAAAGTATTCTCATCAAATAAATTTCCCTTCAATAACTTCTTAAAAGCATCTACAAATATTTCAAACGAAACAATCAAATAACTACATACTAAAAGAATCAAATAAATAGTTTTATATTCTTTAAAAAATAAAGAAATAACAAATAAAACCGCACTTATAATAATCTTAATAATATCTTCATTTAATCTAAACTTAATTTTCATCACTCATCTTCTCCTTTAGATGTTCTATTCCATATTTCAAAATAATTTCAATGTGTTCGTCTGTAATACTATAATTTACCATCTGTCCCACTTTATTCGTTTTAACCAAATTAGAACCTCTAAGCGTTTTTAATTGATGCGAAACCGCCGACTGACTAACATTTAATTTGCGGGAAATCTCATTAACTGATTTTTCACCAGATACTAATAAATCAAGTATTCTAAGTCTTGTCTCATCCGCAAAAATCTTAAAAAACTCGGCTAACCCTCCTAAAAACTCTTTACTATACATTTTATCCTCCTTTATATGAATATCTGTTCATATAAACATATTACTATATATATAAAAAGATGTCAATAATAAACACCTATTTTAAATTAGAACAAAAGTCAAAATAAATTTCGACTTAGCTTACCTCACGGTAAGCTCTTTCTACTTCACAGGAACCTTAGGTCCCTCCATAGACCAATATCGGATAAGTCGCTACCCTACTTTTTTACTTTGTCAAAATTTAACAATTGTTTTATTTTTCATTATATAATAGATTAACTATTCATTCTTAATATTTGTTTAAATTAACCCTTAATATTTTCACCTCATCTCTTTAATACATTTAGTATATTACAAACATTTGTTCTTGTGAATAGCTTTTTTATTTTTTACGGGAGCAAATTCCTAGTATATAAAAAGAAGATATAAATCTTCTTAACTCATACCTGCTCCATCAACAGATAAAATAGCCCCTGTAATAAAGCTAGCCATATCACTTGCTAAAAATAGAAAAGCATTCGCAATATCCTCAGGCTCACCCATTCTACCAATTGGAATAGATGCAATAATTGGTTTAATCATTTCCTCTGGCAAACTATCTACCATATCTGTATGAATAACTCCAGGTGCCACTGCATTTACCCTAATGTGATCACGGCCAAGTTCCCTAGCTAAAGACTTAGTAAGTCCATTAACCGCAAACTTACTAGCTGGATAACCACATCCGGCAGCTTGTCCATAAATACTAACCATTGAACTAGTATTTAAAATGACTCCACCACCATTTTCTTTCATATACTTTGCTCCTACTTTAGAACAATTAAAAACCGCTTTAACATTCAAATTAATAATTTGTTCAAAAGCATCTTCTTCATAATTATAAAGACTATCATGTGAAGAAATACCAGCATTATTAACCACAATATCTATTTTACCAAAACGATTTTTAACCTCGGCAAACGCTCTTTCAACAGCTCCCATATCCGTAATATCAGGATACATTCCAATAACATTATAATTAGGATTTTCTTGTTTTAATTTAGTCAAAGCCTTTTGAACACTTTCCTCTTTAGAACCAAACAAAACAACTGTTGCTCCATTATCCAAAAACTTTCTTACAACAGCAAATCCAATACCTCTTGTTCCTCCAGTAACAATTGCTACTTTTCCTGGTAACATATTATCCCTACCTTTCATATATATCATATCACATCTACTTCACAAAAACAAATAAAAAGACACTTGCTTAACACAAGTATCCATAATTAAAGCATATCTCTTTTCTTAAGCCACCAAGCCAAAATAAGTGAAACAATAAAAGAAATAATACAAATAAATAAAAATGAATAATCACTTTCGCCAATAATTCCAAGAGGTACATTCATACCAAGAAAAGACGCTATCATTGTTGGAACAGAAAACACAATAGTAATCGCTGTCAAAAACTTCACAATAACATTCAAATTATTAGAAATAATCGTTCCATATGCATCAATTGTCGAAGACAAAATTTCCCTAGATATCGCACAGTTTTCAATACATTGTTTATTTTCTATAATTGTATCTTCTAAAAGAACCTTTTCTTCTTTGCTTAAAGGAATTATATCTTCTTTTTGTAATCTTTCAAGTACTGTACTATTAGCTCTCAAAGAGGTAATAAAATAAACAAGTGATTTTTGAATATTTAAAAAATTCAAAAGCTGTTTATTATTAGTTGAATGATAAGTATGTTTCTCAACTTTCTTAATATCATATTCTAAAGAATCTAAAGTATATAAATATGCTTCTGCTGAATTAAAAATTATTTGCAGTAAAAAACGTATTCTCTTAGAAATATCAAAATTATCTACATCTCCTTGTTTGAATTTCTTTAAAAAATCATGTTCTACTAAAGAAACAGTTACTATAAAATGACTATCACATATAATAATTCCAAGTGGATAAGTAACATATTTATTTTTAATACTCCTATCTTTCATATAAGGAACATCTATTACAACTAAAGTCCCACCATCAAATTTCCGAACTCTTGGAAATTCTTTTTCTACCAAAACCTGCATAATAATAGAAGATTTAACCTCACAAATGGTAGAAATTTTTTGAACTTCTTCTTCAGTTGGGTTTACTAAATCAATCCAACTGTTTTTTTCAATCTGTTCACATAAACTCACTTTATCTAATTCACTTTTAAAAACCTTAATCATAAACCCACCTTTTCTTCAATTATCTACACTTATCTTCATTAATTACTATATCATGATGATACACCAAAGTAAAGAATTATATAAATATAGAAAACATTTATTTTTTCTGATACAATATATTTAGGTGTGAGCTTTATGAAAGAAAAAATTAAAAATTATTTAAACAACGACTATAAATTTGATAAACCAACCTTAATTGGCATAATCTGTTTAATAATTGTCATATCAGGAATATTTGGTTGGTTATATGAATTTATTTTTTACTTTTTTAATAGTGGTATGAAAGAATTTTACTGGCGAGGTGGCAACTTCTTACCTTGGATTAATATATATGCCATAGGCGCTGTAGCCATATTTTTCCTAACCTATAAAAAAAGAAAACACCCATTATATATTTTCTTAATAAGTGTTATTGCGAGTGGAATCTTAGAATACATCGGCGGATGGTATATGGAAAACCTAAATGATGTTAAATGCTGGGATTATAATCAGGAAATATTAAACTTCGGAAATATCAATGGTTACGTTTGTCTAAGAAGTGTTTTAATATTTGGTATATCAAGCTTACTTTTAATGTATATAATCGTTCCACTTTGTTTCTATCTAGCTAAAAACATGAATAAAAAACTATTCCTAGCAATAAGCTATACTTTATGCTTTATCTTCTTAGTCGACGAACTTTATAACTTAATATTTGCCAATCTATTTTCGTTTCCAAGAGCATCCACAATTTATAAAAAACTAGGTTTTAAATATTTATATTTTTAAAAAATTCCCTTCAAAAAAGGGAATTTATTTCATATATGGTGCCGCAACGGAGAATCGAACGCCGATTAAAGCCTTACCATGGCCTCGTAATACCTTTATACTATTGCGGCATATCAAAATTATATAATATTT
>CALVRQ010000060.1 GCA_944358685.1 uncultured Bacilli bacterium | reverse complement strand
AAATTGAATAATACATAATAAAGACGGGCTCCAATAATACCAAAAATTATTGCCCAAAAACACATATTAAAAACAAAATCAGTTGGATAATTGTGCCTTTTAGCTTCCTTCATAATCATAATTATTGCTAAAAATGCTCCAACTATAATAAGTATTGAATACCACTCTACTTTAAAATTTCCAATAGTAAATAGATATCTATCCATATTTAGCCTCCATCTTATATAAATATTTTATCAAATAACCATTTTATTGTCCATAATTTATTTTGCAAAAATGTTTGCAAATAGAAAATCGTGTAGGTGCTAGGTTCCGCTTTAAAAAGCAACCTTTGAGTTGCTTTTTAAATGCTCATCATAACATCTTTTTTAAAAATTCACCAGTATAAGAGTTCTTACATTTAGCCACTTCTTCGGGAGTTCCAGTTGCAATTATTTTTCCACCTAAAGAACCGCCATCTGGACCTAAGTCAATAATGTAATCAGCTACCTTTATAACATCTAGATTATGTTCAATTACGATAACTGTATCTCCATTATCAACAATTCTATTTAAAATTACAAGTAACTTTTTAATATCATCACTATGTAAACCAGTTGTAGGCTCATCTAAAATAAATAAACTCTTACCAGTTGGCTTTTTCTGTAACTCTTTTGCAAGTTTTACCCTAGCCGCCTCACCGCCAGAAAGCGTTGGTGCACTTTGACCAAGTTTAATATAAGAAAGTCCAACATCAGAAAGCATTTGCAATTTATTTTTAATCTTCGGTACATTTTCAAAAAACTTAAGTGCTTCTTCAACCGTCATCTCTAAAACATCATAAATACTTTTCCCTTTGTATTTTATCTGTAAAGTTTCACTATTATAACGTGTACCATGACAAACCTCACAAGGCACATAAACATCAGGTAAAAAGTGCATCTCAATCTTCTTAACACCATCACCCCAGCACGCTTCACATCTTCCACCTTTAACATTAAACGAAAATCTACCTTTATCATATCCACGCATTTTTGCCTCTTTTGTTTCCGCAAAAACATCACGAATATCATCAAATACTGAAGTATAAGTAGCCGGGTTACTACGCGGAGTTCTACCAATTGGCGATTGTGAAATATCAACTACCTTATCTATATTTTCTAAACCCTTCACACTCTTATAAGCTCCAGGTTTCTCTTTAGATTTATATAAATTATTAGAAACAACCTTATACAAAATCTCGTTAACAAGTGTACTCTTACCACTACCAGAAACACCAGTCACACAAATAAACTTACCAAGAGGAAACTTAACCTTAATATTTTTCAAATTATTCTCTTTGGCCCCAACTATCTCTAAATACTTCTTATTTCCTTTTCTTCTTTTAGAAGGAACCTCTATTTTAAACTCACCAGTTAAATATTTACCAGTCAAACTATTAGGATTAGCCATAACTTCCTTTGGCGTACCTTCCGCAACAACATTACCACCATGTACTCCAGCTCCTGGCCCAATATCAACTAAATAATCCGCTTGAAGCATCGTATCCGTATCGTGCTCAACAACAATCAAAGTATTACCTAAATCACGCATTTTCAAAAGTGAATTAATCAACCTCTGATTATCTCTTTGGTGAAGTCCAATACTAGGTTCATCAAGTACATATAAAACGCCTGTTAACTGTGAGCCAATTTGGGTAGCAAGTCTAATTCTCTGAGCCTCGCCACCAGAAAGCGTCTTAGCTTCTCTATCCAAAGTCAAATATTCAAGCCCAACATTAATCAAAAATGAAAGTCTTGAATTAATTTCTTTAATAATAAGCTCAGATATTTCTTTCTGTTCCTTAGTTAATTTCAAATTACCTAAAAATGCATATAAATCTTTAATACTAAGCTGAGTCATCTCATAAATATTCTTACCACCAATTAAAACAGAAAGTACATCATCAGAAAGTCTCGCCCCATGACACTTTGGACACTTAAGTTCCGTCATATAATTTTCAATCCAAGTCCTAACCCAAGTACTTTTAGTTTCCATATAACGTCTTTCCAAATTAGTAATAATCCCCTCAAAATAACCTTTAGTCGTCCTTTTATTACCAGCCTTAGATGTGTAATTAAACGTTAGTAAATCAGAACTTCCATATAAAACAATATCTAACTCTTTTCTAGTCAAATCTTTAATAGGCTTATCCATATCAATACCATAATGATGGCAAGCCGTTTCTAAATTAGTATAAGTAATATTATTCTCATCATCCACATTAATAGCACTAATAGCGCCCTCATTAATACTCAAATTTTTATCTGGAATAATCAAATCTTCATCAATTTTATATTTAATACCAAGTCCTTTACACTCTGGGCAAGCTCCCCATGGCGCATTAAATGAAAACATTCTAGGTTCAAGCTCTGGTAAAGAAAAATCACACTCTGGACAAGCATAAGTTTCGCTCATAAGCATCTTTTCTCCACCAATAACATCAATTAATAACTTACCAGACCCAAGTTTAACCGCCACTTCCATGCTCTCATAAAGTCTACTTCTAATCTCTGGCTTAATAACTAATCTATCGACAACAACTTCAATCGTATGCTTCTTATTCTTCTCCAAATTAATATCCTCAGATAAATCATACTCTTCATCATCAATAATAACTCTAACATACCCATCCTTACGTAAATCTAAAAGCAAATCTTTATGTGTACCCTTTTCTAAAGCCACAACAGGACCTAAAACTCTAATTTTCGTTCTTTCAGGTAATTTTAAAACATCATTAACCATCTCTTCAATACTTTGACTACTAATTGGTATATGATGTCTCGGGCAATATGGAACACCAATACGCGCATATAAAAGTCTTAAATAATCATATATTTCCGTAACCGTGCCAACCGTACTACGAGGATTTTTATTAGTTGTTTTTTGATCAATACTAATCGCCGGTGACAATCCATCAATACTATCGACATCAGGTTTCTCAGACCCACCTAAAAATTGTCTCGCATAAGCACTCAAACTCTCAATATATCTTCTTTGACCTTCCGCATAAATCGTATCAAAAGCTAAACTACTCTTACCACTTCCAGAAACACCAGTCATTACAATTAATTTATCCTTAGGCAAAGTAATATTAATATTTTTTAAATTGTTTTCTCTTGCACCTTTCACTATTATCTTGTCCATCAGTATCAACTCCTTTAAATAATTCAAGTTCTTCTTCAGTCAAATTAAAATCTCTAATAAATCTTTCTTTTCTTAAATCATAAGTATTAAGCATCATACTAATAATCTCTTCTCTAGAAATCACCCTAACAATCTTTAAATTTTCACACACATACATATCATAATATCCATAATAATCATCTTCATATTCTTCCATCTTGCCAAAACCAATCACCTCAGTTATCACCGAAATATCTGAATCAACATATCTAAAGCAATCCTCTATATGCATGCACAAATGAAAACCATTACCATAATTTCCCCATTTAATTTCCCCATCAGCATGATAAACCTTTCCAACTTCAAATTTATCACCATATCTATTTGTAAAATCTTTATTAAAACCTTTATATCCAATCACAAACAATTTATCACA
>CALVRQ010000059.1 GCA_944358685.1 uncultured Bacilli bacterium | reverse complement strand
AGCTTAACAATACAAGGGAGGTAAATTTAAAATGACAAAACAAAATTTAGTAAACTATATTGCCGAAGAAACAGGAATGACTAAAGCAGATGCTACTAGAGCATTAGATGCTGTATTAAATGGAATTGTAGAAGGATTAAAAAGTGAAGGAAAAGTTACTTTAACTGGTTTCTGCACATTTGCTACTCAACACAAAGAAGCTAGACAAGGTCGTAACCCAAGAACAGGTGAGGCTGTAACTATTCCTGCAAGAACAGCTGTTTCTATCAAAGCTGGCGCAAAATTAAAAGATGCATTAAACTAAGGCTTTGACGCCTTTTTTTGATATATATTTATGGAGATGAATCAATGTACGAAACCGCACTAAGATTATTGGAAAAAATAAGCAGTTATGGATATACAGCATACATGGTTGGAGGCTATCCAAGAGATTTATATTTAAAAAGGACCTTCACAGATATTGATATTTGTACTGATGCTACACCAATGGAACTTCATCAAATATTTTCTGAAGTCGTCACCACTAATTCAGAATATGGTTCTGTCACCATTGTTTTTGAAAAAGTTAAATTTGAAATCACAACCTTTAGAAAAGAATTCAAATATAAAGACCATAGAAGACCGGAAAAAATAGAATATGTTGACACCTTAGAAGAAGATATCAAAAGAAGGGACTTCACCATAAATACTCTATGTATTGATAAAAATGGCAAGGAAATAGATTTAATAGGCGCTAGACAAGATTTAGATAATAAAATAATAAGAACTGTTAGTAATCCAAAAATAAGTTTAAAAGACGACGCTTTACGTATTTTAAGAGCTATAAGATTTGCCACCACCTTAAACTTTACAATAGAGCCAAAATTAAAAACATACATCAAAAAATATGGATATTTATTAAAAAAAATATCTAAAGACCGTAAAAAAGATGAATTAGACCTAATCTTTTCAAGCCCAAATAAAGCTTATGGTATTGAACTTTTAATTGATTTAAAACTGACAGACCATCTAGAAATACCAAATCTAAAAAAAGCCAAAATAACTCCATCTATGATTGTCACTTGGGCTCAATTGGATGCTTTAAATAAATATAACTTTAATACCATAGAAAAAGAAAGCATTAGGAAAATCAATGAAGTTAAAGACAAAGACTTATTAGATAATCATACACTCTATAATTATGGACTTTATATATGTACAATGGCCGCTGAACTTAAAGATGTTGACAAAAGATTATTAAACGAAAAATATTCTAAAATTCCAATTAAAAGTAGATTAGATATTGCTTTATCACCAATGGAAATATGTGATATATTAAATAAAGAAGCTGGCTCTTTTCTAAAACCGATTTTAAAAGACATCGAAGATAAAATCTTAATCGGAAAACTACATAATGATAAAGATTCGATAACTGATTACATTATAGATGAATATAAAGAAAATCTACCTCAAAAGTAGATTTTTTTAATTTGTTCTTCCGCATAACCAATCAATAGAACAGTTATATTCAGTCGCAAACTTCCATATAAAAATAGTTGGAATTAAAACTTTACTATGTTCATAAGCGCTCCAAGTAGAATGCGTTGTATTTAATAAATTCGCAATATTTTCCTGCGTCTTTTTTTCTTTCTTTCTAATAAACTTTAATCTTTCACCCAAAACCTTTATATCAATATTTTTATTTGCTAAAGTGTAATTCTTCACATTTGTTATTTCTAATACATAATCCATACTCAAACCAAATAAATTACAAAAATCAACTAAATTACTTAAAGGAATTGTATTAACACCAAGTTCCCATAAAGAATAAGCACTTCTATTGACATTAAGCCTACTTGCTATGTCAGATTGCGTTAAATCATTGTCTTCACGAATAGCCTTAACTCTTTTGAATTTCATATATATCACCTATAAAAATTGTACCTAGTAAAAATATGCTAATGAAAAAATGCTATTTTATACGACAAAAATATGATATACTATAGATAAAGTATAAATTATAATAGGGTTTGTAATAGCCGGCATAATTGTAAGTGGATTTGCAGTCTATGCCGCAGTCACGTTTCCAAGTAATGATGTATCTTATGAAAATGGGGCAAGTGGTTTAGAATCAAATAATGTATAAGGAGCAATAGATGAACTTTATAAAACATGTACAATGACTGCGGGCGACCAAATATTAGAACAAGTTGATTTAAACAAAGATTCATATGAATGTAGATATTTTTTTAAAGGAGCCAATCCAAACAATTATATAACATTTAATGATGAAGAAGCTGGCTGGAGAATTTTATCAGTTGAGTGTGATGGAACAATAAAAATAGTAAAAAATGAAGTTGTTGGCCAAATGGCATTTGATACATCAAATTCAAACAATTGGGCTCGCCCATCAACACTAAATACATATTTAAACGAAACATATTATAATAGTTTAACTAATGCAGCCAAAAGTCAAATTGTCTCACATAACTTTGGAATAGGTGGAGTATATGATAATATTGACAATTTATCTGACCATGTAAATGATGAAAATAGTACTAAGTGGAATGGAAAAATCGGACTAATTACAACAAGTGAATTTTTAAGAGTAAACACAAATACAAGTAGTTGTGGGAACTTATCTCTACAAAATAGAAATTATAAAACCTGTAACAATACAAATTGGCTCAGTCAGTCATATACTGCTAGTGGAAATGGTTGGTTAACTTTAACTCCAGATAACTTATATTCAACAATTGTAAGTACGACAACTATATTTATTGTATATCCATCTAGTGAAGTAAGTTATGCTAACACAAATTCCAGTATTTATAAAATTAGGCCAGTCCTATATCTATCATCCAATATCAAAATCACCGGAGGAAATGGAACAGAATCAAATCCATACACAATTGAATAAGTCCAAATTTTGGACTTTTTTCTTTTACTATATTGTAAATGGATAAATAATTAAGTTATAATATATAACAAGGTGATTTTATGACAGGAAAAATATTAGAACTTTTAAAAAATGGACACATTATAGTTCCAATGGCTCTACTTCAAAATTATAAAAAACTAAAATTAAC
>CALVRQ010000058.1 GCA_944358685.1 uncultured Bacilli bacterium | reverse complement strand
CAGCTAAGGTTTTGGATATGGCTTTAGATGACGATAGGAGAGTAAAAGCGGCCACTTTGTATGTTATGAAAAAACTTATATATCAAAATGGTGATAGTTATTTAAGTAAAGAGGAAATTATTGGTAGTGTAAATAAGTTTTTGGATACTTCGTATGATAATTATGATGAAGTTTTTAAAGAATTAAAAGATGCGGATTATATAGTTGTAAATGGTGATGATTATTATTTAGAAGAAATTTGGGATGCTGAGGCTAATATTACAGAAAGACTTTATGATTTAGCTTCTAAACCGGTTAAGAAACATAAAAATTTAGATGGTTTACTTGATGAACTTGAAAAGATTAATAGTATTAAATATAATGATGAACAAAGAAAGGCTATTAAAAAGGCTTTAGAGAATAATTTACTTATTATTACTGGTGGACCTGGGACTGGTAAGACGACGATAATTAAGGCTATTACTGAGCTTTATCAGCACGTTAATAAACTTAATTATGATGAGTTTACTGAGCGTTTAGCTTTACTCGCACCTACTGGTAGAGCTAGTAAGCGAATGAGTGATTCGACTTTTTTACCAGCTTCAACTATTCATAGATTTTTAAAATGGAATAAGGATACATTAGAATTTATGATAAATGAATCTAATAAATCAAATGTTGAGTTAGTTATTATTGATGAGGTTAGTATGATTGATATTAATTTATTTGATAGTTTACTCAAGGGACTCAGAAGTAATGTTAAAATGATTTTGGTTGGTGATTATGATCAGCTTCCTAGTGTTGGGCCTGGAAATTTGCTTAAAGATTTAATATGTAGTGAATGTATTGATACTATTCATTTGAATCATTTATACAGACAAGATGAAGATTCTTATATTACAACGCTTGCTTATGAAATTAAAGATGGTGAACTTAGTGATAATTATTTGAATACATATAGTGATTATACTTTTTTAAAGTGTTCAGCTAATCATATTAAAAGTAATTTGGTTAGACTTTGTGAAAAAGTTATAGAGAAAGGCTATGATTATAAGCGACTTCAGATTTTAGCTCCTATGTATAAAGGTGAAAATGGTATTGATGCATTAAATAGTGAGCTACAAAATGTTTTTAATCCTAAGGCACCAGAGAAAAGAGAAATTAAAACTAGTAATGTGATTTTTAGGGAAAATGATAAGATATTGCAGCTTGTAAATATGCCAGATGAAAATGTATTTAATGGTGATATTGGAGTAATAAAATATATTAAGTATGGAAATACTAGTAAAAGTAAAAAAGATGAAATATATGTTGATTTTGATGGTAATTTAGTTAAGTATACGCCAAAAGATTTTTCTAAAATAAAACATGGATTTATTATAAGCATTCATAAAAGTCAAGGTAGTGAATTTGAGATGGTAATTATGCCAATGGCACGTTCATATAAACGAATGCTTTATAAAAAGCTTGTTTATACGGGTGTTACTAGGGCTAAAAAGAAATTAATTATTATTGGTGAACCTGAGGCTTTTGCTTCTAGTGTACAAAATAATCATGAATATATTAGAAATTCAAAATTAAAAGAAAAAATTAAGTATAAATTTGAAAATGCTAGATAAAATAAAAATGTATGTTAAAGAACATACAACATCATGTTTCTGACAAGTAGGTGATATAATGAATACAATGAGAAACATTGCTTTAATGGCTATGGGTAGTGCACTGACACTAGCTTATCAGAAGTATAATAAACCAATGATGAAAGCGGTTAAAAATACTTTTAATAAGGCAGCAAATGGTGCAAAGGATTTAACAAATCAGTTAGATAATATGATGTAATTAAAAAGCTTACCTTGATAGGTAGGCTTTTATTTTAATTTTTTTTGATATCCATTTAATTCTTTAGCCGTTTTTGCACTTTGTTCATATATTTGATTAAATTCTTCTAGTTCATCTTGATAGATGTCTAGATAGGTTTTTAGAATATTTTCATTTATTGGTGCGAGCAAAGTTGAAGTATTACTTTTTTGCCATTCAATAGCATTCTGTCTTTTGGCTAAAGGTTTATCAAAGATGGTATTCCAATTTGAATTTGATAGATAATGATGATTTTTATTTATTTTTCTTTTTAAAGTGTAACGTGGGTTACTATTAGTGTGTTCAGTTAATTCAAACATTTCGATGTTTGGAGTAATTACTTGTTCATCATTTGGTAAAAATGTCCAGATTGGTATTATTCTAATACTTACTTGTTCTTTTGTTGAACGAAATTGTTCTTTAAAACCAGCTGTTACAATTGGAATGGCTGGCATAGATCCTATTTCTAATGGTAGCCATTTATATTCGCCATTAATTCTTTGTAATCTTTCAAATTCACTAATGTTAATTAAAGCAACGGTGTTTTTATGGTTGTTAATTAAAGTTATAGTATTATAAAATTCTGAATTATTCATTTTTTCCTCCTCAAATTTCAGTAAACGTATTATACACGCTATTTAATTTAGTGTCAAATTGTATAGTTTTTTTAAATGAGTGAATATTAATAATGGTGATGATATGAAGAAAATTTTAATTACGGGTGCTCGCAGCGGTATGATTTATCCAGTTATTCAAAGACTTAAGGATTATTATGTGTATGTGACAGTACATACGGAAAGTGAACTTAAAAGTATTAAAAAGCTTTATAAAAATTGTAAAAATATTGAATGTTTAAAGTTAGATGTATTAAAAGATGCAGATAGAGTTGATGAGTTGGATATTGATGTGTTAGTTTTAAATGGGGCTATCGCAGAAAGTGGGTCACTTATGGAAATTCCTTTAGAAAAAGTTAGAGATAATTTTGAAGTTAATGTTTTTGCTAATTTGAATATTATTCAAAAGGTTATTAAAAATATGATATATAAAGGCTTTGGAAGAATAGTTATTATATCTTCACTTGCTAGTAAGTGGCCACTTCCTTTTTTAGGTAGTTATTCGGCTAGTAAAGCAGCTTTATCGTCGATGGCTAGAACTTTACATTATGAAAGTATGCTTTTAAAGGCAAATGTAGAAGTGGTATTGGTAGAACCTGGATTATATAGAACAGGTTTTAATAGATTAGCTTTTGATAAGAAATATGAATTTATGGATAATGATTCATTTTTTGCATCACAAATTGAAGTTATTCGAAAAAGTGAAAACTTATTTTTAAAATTAATAGAAAGAAGGAATTTAACATCAATTGTGAGTAAAATTTATAAGGCAATATGCTTTGATAATCCTAGATTTCGTTATTCAGCACCATTATCCCATAATTTGTTTTCAAAAATAATTAACTTATTTTATTAATCTTTGATATAATATCTGTAAGAGGTGATTTTGTGACAGATATTGAGATTGCTAGAAAAGCTAAGATGTTTAAGATTGATGAGATTGCGAAGGTGCTTAATATTGATGATGAGTATTTAGAATATTATGGGAAGTATAAGGCTAAGATTGATTTGGGTATTTTAGATGATTTGAAAAGTAGTGAAGGAAAATTAATTTTGGTGACATCAATTAACCCAACTCCTTTTGGTGAAGGAAAAACAACGATGAGTATTGGAATACATGATGCGATGAGAAAGTTAGGATATAATAGTTTAGCGGTACTTAGAGAACCATCTTTGGGGCCTGTTTTTGGTATTAAAGGTGGCGCTGCTGGTGGTGGATATTCACAGGTTATTCCAATGGAAGATATTAATTTGCATTTTACTGGTGATATGCATGCGATAGGAGCTGCAAATAATTTACTTTGTGCGGCTATTGATAATCATTTATTTCAAGGTAATAGTTTAAATATTGATAAGGATAGAATACTTTTTAATAGATGTGTGGATATGAATGATAGGGCACTTAGAACTGTAACAGTTGGTTTAGATTTAGGTAAGGATGTTGCTCACGAAAACCATTTTTGTATTACGGTAGCAACAGAGATTATGGCTATTTTATGTTTGGCGCATGATTTGAATGATTTGAAAGAAAAAATAAGTAATATTTTGTTTGCTTATGATGTTAATGGTAAACCTTTATTTGTTCGTGATTTACATGTTGAAGAAGCAATGACAATTTTACTTAAGGATGCGATAAAGCCTAATTTAGTTCAGACTTTAGAAAATAATCCTGTTATTATTCATGGTGGACCTTTTGCAAATATTGCGCATGGATGTAATAGTTTAATTGCGACTAAGCTTGGTCTTAGACTTGCGGATTATGTTATTACAGAGGCTGGTTTTGGGGCTGATTTAGGAGCTGAGAAATTTTTAGATATAAAGTGCCGTAAAGGTAAATTAAAACCAAGTGTTATAGTAGTTAATGCGACTATTCGTAGTTTAAAATATAATGGTGGTATGACTAAGGACGAACTTAATAATAAAAATATGGATTATTTGAAAAAAGGTATTTGTAATTTAAAGGTTCATATTGAAAATATGAAAAAATATTTGGACAATGTTATTGTTTGTTTGAATAAGTTTGCTTTTGATGATGAAGAAGAGATTTTATTTGTTAAAAATTATTGTACTAATTTAGGATGTGAATTTGAAATATCTGATTCTTATGCTTTAGGTGGTGAAGGAGCTAAGAAGCTTGCTAAAAAGATTACTCAGATGTGTGAAAATGAAAAAGAGTTTCATTTACTTTATGATGAGAATGAAACTATTAAGGATAAGATAGAAAAGGTTTCTAAGGAAATTTATCATGCTTCTAGTGTAAAATATTTAGATGAAGCTAATATGAGTATTCAAAAGATAGAGGAAATAGGTTTAGATAAGATGCCTATTTGTGTGGCTAAAACTCAATATTCAATTAGTGATGATTCTAAAAAGTTAGGCTATCCTAAAGATTATGAAATAACAGTTAGAGATGTTAAGGTGAATAGTGGAGCTGGTTTTATCGTAGTTTATATGGGCACTATTATGACAATGCCTGGACTTTCTAAAAAGCCAGCTTATGAAAATATGAAAATAGATAGTGATGGCGCTATTTATGGTTTATTTTAAATTATAAAGTAAAAGAATATAAATTTATTCTTTTGAATTTTGGACTTTTAAAATTGAAGTTTACAGAGTGAGGGGAAAACAAGTGATTTATCGAAAATATTACTTGCTTTTTTTTTTTTTTTTTTTTTTTTTGGTTTGGATAGGTTTTGTGAGGTTTACATGAAAGAGAAAATAAAGAAAATTATAAAAGGATATTTACCAGGATTTATAACAGGACTTATAGTATGTGGAGGAGTAAGTGTAATAGCTGCAACGTATTTTCCGTCTAATCAAGTGACGTATGAAAATGGAACAAGTGGAATGCAGGCGACAGATGTTCAAGGAGCCATAGATGAACTTTATAATGTTTGTTTTCCGCCAGTAACTGAAGTTGGAGGGAAAGAAATTTCAATAGTAACATCAGGAGATGGACTTTACGCCGATGAATATGAAGACGGAAAATATACATATAAAGGAGCCAATCCAAATAATTATGTAACCTTTAATAATGAGGAAGCAGGCTGGAGAATCATATCCATAAATTCAGATGGAACGATAAAGATAATGAAGGATGCAAATATAAATACATCTAAAAATTTAGCATGGGACACATCAAATTCAAATAATTGGAATCGTCCTGCAACTTTAAATACTTATTTGAATAGTACGTATTATAATAGTTTAACAAGTACTGCTCAAAGTCAAATAGTAGAAGGAACATATAATGTGGGTGCAGTAACAAGAAATAATAATGATATACAAGATCAAATAAGTGATGAAAAAGTAACGACATCAAAAGTAAAAGTAGCCTTACCAACGTTAAGTGAATATTATAGGGTCAATTCAAATAAAGAACAGTGTGGAACATTTAGTTTAAATGAAAATAATTATAGTACATGTAAAAATTCAGATTGGATGTTAGATTCAAGTATTAATAATTGGTGGACCTTGTCGCCGCGTTTTGACTACTCTAGCAGCTTGTTCCGCGTGTACATCTATGGCTTCACCGACTCCGGCCCTGCGAACGGTGCGAACACTGCAGTCAGGCCCGCTATAACTCTTTCTTCTAAAGTCCAAATCACGGGGGGGACAGGAACAGAGTCAGATCCATATATTTTGAGTTAAGTATAAAACAGTCGGTAGAACAATTTCGCAAACTCCTAT
>CALVRQ010000057.1 GCA_944358685.1 uncultured Bacilli bacterium | reverse complement strand
TTTTAGATAATTTTGATATGATTCATAAAATGAATAATTTTAAAGAAATGTTTTTAGCGTCTAATTATAGAAACATTTATATGATAATCGGAACTCGTGATATGGAAGCATTAGTTAATGAATGTGGTAAGGAAATGTTACAAGTTTGTGATATTAAAGATAGTAAAGATTTAGGTGAAAGAGATACTACTGAGTTTACGTCTTTGTGTAAAGATGATTTGCCAGTTTTAAATAAAAGAAAAATTAAAACATATGATATTTTAGAGGCGATGAGCAAAAAATAAAGTGGACATATTTGTCCATTTTTTGTATATACTTTTTTAGGTGGTATATATGAAGAAATGGCTTTTAATACTCCTTTTATTTTTACCTTTTAAAGTTTTTGCATATTCTACAAGTGCGAAATCGGCTATTTTGATGGATATGGATAGTGGGAGAGTAATTTATGGAAAGGATGTACATTATGTTCAAAGTGTGGCATCAATTTCTAAAATTATGACAGCGATTGTAGCTATTGAAAATAGTGATATTAATAAAGAGGTGACAATTGGAAATGAGGTTTTAAAGGCTTATGGTTCAGGGATTTATGTACAGATTGGTGAAAAGATTAAGTTAAAAGATTTACTTTATGGACTTATGCTTAGAAGTGGTAATGATGCGGCTATTGCTATTTCGGTGGCTGTAAGTGGAGATACGGATAAGTTTGTAAAGCTTATGAATGAAAAAGCTAAAGATATAGGAATGAAGAATACGACTTTTAATAATCCTAGTGGTTTAGATGAGGAAAAAGGAAATTTTTCTTCGGCTTATGATATGGCGTTACTTATGAGTTATGCGATGAAGAATGATGATTTTAGGAAAATTACGGGGACTAAAGATTATACGGTAAAAACAAATAAAAATGTTTATAAATGGCATAATAAAAATAAATTGCTTTCAAGTTATAAATATATTACAGGTGGGAAAACAGGGTTTACAAAAATTGCAAAAAGGACTTTAGTGACAAGTGCGAGTAAGGATGACATTAATTTGACGGTGGTAACGATTAATGATGGTGATGACTGGGATGATCACAAAAATTTGTATGAGGAGGCGTTTGGTGAATATACTTCATATATGATTTTAAATAAGGGTGAAGTAGATATAATAGGTGAGGATTATTATAAAAATGATAGTCTTTATTTAAAGAATAATTTTAAGTATTTACTTAGAGAGAATGAGAAGGATATTTTAAAGTTAAAATATGAAATTAATAAAAAAAGGAAGTATAAGTCTGGTGATAAAGTTGGGGTAGTTAAGGTTTATTTAGGTGATGATATAGTACATAAAGAGAATATATATGTTAAAAAAGATGAAGTTAAAAAAGGATTTTGGAATAAAATTTTAAGCTGGTTTAGAAATGATTAATAAATTATGGGTAGGACTTATTGTTTTAGGCTCTTTATGTTTATTAGTTACAGGTAAAAGTGATGTTTTAAATGAACAGATTTTATCTAGTGGTAAGGCTACATTGGAATTAGTAATGCAGATCTTTCCGTTAGTTTCGCTTTGGCTTGGCATTATGAATATAGCTAAAGAATCTGGGCTACTTTCAAAACTTTCTAAGTTTATTTATCCTATTTTGCACAAAATTTTTCCAGAAATTCCAAAAAATCATGAGGCTTTTGGTTTTATATCTTCTAATATACTTTCAAATATGTTTGGACTTGGTAATGCGGCAACACCTTTTGGTTTAAAAGCAATGGAGTCTTTGCAAAAGTTAAATAAAAATAAGGAAGTTGCTAGTAGGAGTATGATTACTTTTTTAGTAATTAATACATGTGGGCTTTGTATAATTCCAACGACGATTATTTCACTTAGAATTTTATATGGTAGTGAGGATCCTTCTGTCATAGTTATTCCTTGTTTTGTGATTAGTTTTATATCATTATTATTTGGTTTATTAATTGATAGGATTTGGAGTAGGAGGAATCATAGGTGAGGATGATTTCTAGTTTGTTTATTCCAATTATAGTTTTGGTAGTTATAATTTATGGAGCTTATAAAAAAATAAATGTCTATGATAGTTTTGTTAGTGGAGCTAAGGAAGGTTTACCGATGGTGTCGTCAATGTTTTTTTCTTTGCTTGCAATGATATTTGGAGTTAATATATTTTTAAATAGTGGAATTATTGATTATTTTTTTGATTTTTTAAAACCGTTTTTAATTTTAATTCACGTACCTGCTGAGGTATTACCTGTAGCAATCATGAGACCTCTTTCTGGGAGTTTTGGGCTTGCTTTGCTTAATGATATGTATAAGCTATATGGTCCTGATAGTTTTATTAGTGTACTTTCGTCAATTATTCAGGGTTCTAGTGATACGACTTTATATGTAATTACACTTTATTTTGGTACGATTGGTATTAAGAGGATTAGGTATGCGCTTTGGGTTGGACTACTTACTGATTTGTTTATGGTTATTTTAACTTTGATTGTTGTGCCCTTGTTTTTTTAAGTTTTATTATGTATAATTTTTATGGGTGGTTTGTATGGAGAGATTGCAGAAAGTTATTGCAAATAGTGGATATTGCTCTAGAAGAAAAGCGGAAGAGTTAATTTTAAATGGTAAAGTAAAAGTAAATGGTGAAGTGGTTAATACTTTAGGTAGTAAAGCGAGTTATGGTGATACGATAATTATAAATGGAGTTACTTTAAAGTTAGAGCCTAAAGAGTATGTTCTTTTATATAAACCACGTGGGGTTGTGTCAAGTGCGCATGATGATAAAGGACGTAAAACGGTTGTCGATATAGTGGAAAGTGAAAATAGATTATATCCAGTTGGACGATTAGATTATGATACAAGTGGATTACTTTTACTTACGAATGATGGAGATTTAACTAATTTACTTATTCATCCATCACATGAAGTTGAAAAGGTTTATTTAGTTAAAATTGATGAGGTAGTTAATCCTAGTTTGGTTAAGAGTTTAAGTAATGGTGTTATTATTGATGGTAAAAAAACGGGTAGAGCTAGGGTTAAGATAAAAAAAATAGATAAAAAGAAAAAAAGTTCATTAATTGAACTTACGATTTATGAGGGAAGAAATCATCAAGTTAAGAAGATGTTTGAAGCGATTGGTTATAAGGTTTCTAAACTGAAAAGAGAGAAGTTTGCTGGACTTACTTTGGCTGGTTTAAAATCTGGGGAGTATAGGCATTTGAATATAAAAGAAGTGAAAACGTTGTATGCGGTAGCTAAAAGATAGCTACTTTTTTATTTTGACTTTAATTAATTTGTGGTCACTAAAATTATTATCAATAATATCTATATTTTCAATAATAAAATCTTTTGGAATGAATATATGGTCTGGTGTTTTAAGTTTATGATTTTTTTTAGAAGGCTTAAAAGTGTTTTCTTTGTTTGGAATTAGTTTACAATTTTGGTTTTCCATGTATTTTACAAAATCTTGGAAATTTTCATTTTCAGTGTTTAAATTAAAATCACCAGTTAAAATAATTGGATAATTATTATTTAATTCAATAATTTGTTTTAAATAAATTAATTGTGTTTTTCGGCCAATATTTGTTAGATGGTCGAGATGAGTGTTTATAACTGTAAAGTATTGATTTGCTTTACTGATGATTGTTACAGTGGCAATTCTGGGAAAAATAGATAATAAACTACGCTTACCAATTTTATTTAATTTTTTTGATAGAGAATGTGTTTTTGTTTTAATAACATTTAGATTGGTGATGATGACATTTTTTTCACCAAAATGAGAATGCCATATACTTTTGTTATTAAATCTATTTTCACCGGTAAAGTGGTAATTTGGAATAAAAGTTTTTAATTTGTTTTCGTAAGCATTGGTAAGTTCTTGAAGACATATAATATCTGGTTTTTGTTTGTTGATGAAATTTGCAAATTGTTTAGCATTTTTTCCACCATTGTAATTTTTATTTATAACTTTATTTTGAATGTTAAAATTTACTATTGTTAATTCCATTATTTTTGTCCTTTCTATTTTGGATATTAAAAAGAAAACACTATTTGTTTTCTTCACTAATTTCAATAGCCTCAGTTGGACAACCTTCGGCGGCCATTTTTACATCATCATTAATTTCATCTTTTATGACTTTTGCTAGTCCGTCATCATCGAAATCAAAGACTTCTGGACAGGTAGCTGTACATGCACCACAGCCGATGCATTTGTCTTTATCCACTTTAACTTTTGCCATTTTTATACCTCCATAAAAATTATAAATAAAATTTTTTTAAAAAGCAAGAGTTACTTTTAAAATGTGACAAAATATGATATTATTAATAATAAGAGGTGGTAGTGGTGTCATCAAGGATGGAGAGGTATTACAAGAAGGAAACTCAAGGTAATTCGAGAACTAAACGTAATACTAGGCTTTATAATAGTATTTATTCTTATGGTAAGTATAGTAATATAGAGGGTATTGCATCTATTGATAATACTAATGAGATAGATATTACGAAAGTTAAAAAGATGCTTGATAATAGAGAAAAATATCAAGCAGAACGGAGATATCGTAGATTAACTAATGATGATAAACAGGTTCAAGATTTACCGGTAATGCATAGTAAATATAAAGAAGATAATGATCGTACTTATGATATTATGGATGTGCTTACTAAGGCTAAAGAGAAAAAAGAACCGGATGATAAGGAGCGGGTACTTAGTAAAACTAGTTATGATGTTTTGAAAAGTTTGGATTTAAAACGGAATACAAATAGGCGTGATTTATACGATGATGGTTTAGATAGTATGGTTCAAACTATTTCTAATACTAGTGCACTTAATAAATTGGATGATGCGTCTTTAGCTGCTGATATGTTTAGTGATTTACAAGGACATAATGAAAATACACAGGTTGGTAAAATTGGTGATATAAAGGAATTGATTAAAACTCAACAATATGATAAAAAAGAACAAACTATGGATAATTCGTTCTTTACATCTGATTTAAAACTTAAGAAAAAAGATTTTATTGGTTATGGTGAAGAAGAAAAAAAGGGTTCGGTATTTAAAACTATTTTTGTAACGATACTTATTTTAGGTATTATTGCGGTTATAGGAATATTGGTGGTTCAAAGATTAGGTCTTTTTTAAACTTTTGAAAAAGGTTATTAAAGGTATAATGAAATAGATTATATAAAGAATGTATATTAATTGGTGCTTGAAATAAGCAATTTCAGTACCTTTGGTTACAAATATAATTTGGGTTAAAAAAGCTGTGATTAAGCAAACAACAATCATAATGATGTTGTTTGTTTTTTCTTTGGTTTGAAATGTTTCTTTTAAAGCTTCTTTGATAAAAAATAGTGATACTATTATTTGGACAAATAAAGCAAGAAACCATTCTAATGATAAGATACTTTCAACTCTATCAATAATATCTAGAACACTTACACGTTTTAAAAGGTGGAAACTAGGGTAGTTATATAATTCAGATAAATGAATACCAAATATACTGATGGTTAAAAACATGACATTTAAAAGTGAAAGTCCACTTATTAAGTAAAAGATAAAGCTTTTTTTAGGAGAGTAATTTTTTATTTTGTTTTTGGGGATAATAGTTAAAAGAAATAGGGGCATAGTGTTGAAACCGATAAAACAGAAGGTTCCATATAGTATATTATTTGGGTTATTATTTAAAATTGGTTTGATATTGTCTATATTAATATTACCAATTAGACCTGATAATATAACAAGAATGAAGAATAATGATATACAAAACATGATAAAGTTTACTTTACTGAAGATGTGAAAATTTTTTGTTATGGTGTAAATGACTGGAAGTATTAGGACAATGATTGTTATAATAGTTTGGGTTCGATATAAATATTGTGAATCAATGAAGTGGACGACTATCCAAAAGCTACATATAGTAAAGATAAAAGTTCCGGCGATTAAAATTAAATTTAATAATGTTCCAAATTTTCCTAATTGTTCTTTATTTATTTGAATGATATTTTTGTCTGGATATTTGTTTTTTAAATAAGTGTATAGTGAAAAAGGGATTATACCGATGATGATAGCAATAAGAATGCTTATCCAAGAATCTTGATGGGCGGTATTTAGTAATATTTCGGCAGTGATTTCAATAAAGGTGGCTCTAGTTAAAAACCATAAAAGTGTATTGTATTCTAATGAAGTTATTTTTTTCATTATTTATCCTCCTTTATTGTGTTAAGTAAAGAGCCAGTCGCATTTATTTTTAAATCGGTTTTTATTTTGATATTTAAGTTTGGAAAGTATTTAGAATTCCAATTTTTTTCTAATTTTTCCCATGTTTTGGGATTATTTTTATATATTAAATTACCGAAGCCAAATATATCAGTTTGCCATTTACTTTGGACTTTTTTTATGACTTTAGTTAGATCTTTTTTTAATGATGTAGCCCAGGTTTTTTCTATTTTGTTTATTTCTTTATAATTTTGAATATCAATTTTATTATTGATGTTATAGATGTCACCGACGCCACTGATTGTTATTTCAATGTTGTTTTCATCAATTATTTTTATGTCTGATTTAAGAGAGTTAGTTTCAATACTGATGTCTTCATTTTGATATTTGACATTGTAATTTAATTCTTTGGCTTCATTTTTTAAGACGTTGATAGCCCAGCTTTCTTTTTCTGTTGAAAAGGTTTCTAATTTATCGCCTTTATAGATAGCAAGAGGACCTAAAACGAGATATGATTCTGGTTCGGTTGTCTCTAGATTTTTTTCACTACTTCCTTCTTTGACGCTGCCACTAATGGTTATAGATGGTAAAACTGGGTCATAGCCTTTTTCTAAAATTTGACTTATGAAGTTACTATAGGTGATGGAAGTTGCGATAGATTTAGTTTCAGAGTTGGATTCGATTAGGGTTGCAATGCTTTGAGATGGAAAAGATTCAAGTGGTGAGACTATTTTTAAAATGTTTTTCGCACTTACATCTTTGGCTTGAAGAAGATAGAATTTTTTTCTTGTTTGAGGATTTCTAAGTAACCAGTCAGCTACTTTTAAAAATCCATCTTTGGCAATGTCTTCTGATATTACAACGACGTTTATGTGACCTAAGTATACTTGTTTAGGAACGATTTGTTCAATATCTTTTGATGCTTCGGCAATTGTTTTACCTTTACCGGTGTAGACGGTTGTTTTGGCTTCTCCTTCTTTAGCGGATGTTTGGGCTTTTGGGGAGTTTGCAATTAAGAAACTTAATTCGTATTCGTCATCTGTCTTGTCAAAGGCAACAGCTGTTACTATAGATAAGTTGTTTAATTCTTCATAACCACCACAACCTGTTAGAGTTATGGCGATGATGAAAGTTGTGAGAATTATAGTAAGTTTTTTCATTTTGTCCTCCTTTGTCTATGAGGGTTTAAGGTGCTTATATAGTCTGGTCTATTAATAAGTTTTTCTTCAGGAGCTTTGTATATAGCATTTGATTGGTCTTTTTTTGAGAAAGGAGCGAAGGGTGACAGATAACTTGTTTCTAAATTTTCTAATGATGATAGTTTGACAAGCCAGATGATTGCAAATGATAAAATGCCAATAATTCCTAAAATACTGGCGGCTAATATAAAGATGAAACGCCATGATCTAATTCCATTCATGAAGTCAATATCAGTGAAGACGAGACTACAGATTGATGTGAAGGCGACGACTATGACGGTTATTGGTGAGACGATTCCGGCATCGACAGCTGCTTGACCTAAAACTAAAGCACCCACAATACTCATGGCAGCAGACATACTGCTTGGACTACGCAGGTCACTTTCTCTTAAGATTTCAAAGATGGTAGTAAGAAGAATTATTTCGAAAGTTGTTGGAAATGGAACTCCTTCTCTTTGAATGGCTAGAGATATTAAGAGTTTATCAGGGATGGTGTTTTGGTCGTAAGTGGTTATGGCTATATAAATTGCAGGGGTGAATATGGTTATGACTAAGGCTAAAATTCTTAAGATTCTAGTAAAGGTGATGTTTGATGATTTTTGATATTCGTCTTCTGATGTATGAAGATAATCAATGAAAACATTAGGTAGTATTAAAGTAAATGGGCAGTTTTCAACAAAAATAACTATTTTTCCGGATAGGAGAGCTTGAGATGTGACATCTGGTCTTTCTGTACTTTGGACTTGAGGAAAAACTGATTTTTGTTCAATTAAGTAATCTCTAATATTACCACTATCTAAAACACCATCAACATCTATTTTTTTAAGTCTTTTTTTTATTTCTTTTAATTTTTTTGGATCGGCAATGCCGTTTATGTAAGCTATACTAATTCTTGTTTGGGTTCTTCTACCTAATTTGATTTCATCAAACCAGAGGTTAGGGTCTTTAATTCTTTTTCTAATTAGCCCAAGGTTTTTAGAATGGCTTTCGGTAAAGCTATCTTTAGAACCTCTAAGTATTGGTTCACTAGTTGATTCAGTTACACCTCTATCTAATTGAGCTCTTGTTTCCATGATAATGGCTTCTTCTATTCCATCGACAACGATGATGGTAAAACCGCTTGATAAGAAGTAGGGGAACTGAGAGTAGTCATTTATGGTAAATAATTGGCTATTGAATAGACTATTTTTAAGTGCATCAAAGATATTTTGAAAAAGGTTTTTATTTGTACTGGCATATAGTGTTCCTTTGATTATGAAATCACTGATTGTACTGGCTTGCGATGAGCTTTCTAGAAAAAGGATTCCGACGTTTGTTCCTTTGATGTTTATAAGTCTAGTGTTGATGTCGGGGCTATTTCCATATAGTTTTTTTGTTTTTTCAATTACTTTTTTAGCATTCTTTTCGATTTTTTCCATAATATCCCTGCTTTCCTTTTTATATTATGGACAAAAATAATCTAGTTTATGTTATAATTTTTGTAAAGGGAAATTAATTTAAAAAAAAACGAATGTTTGTGTGAAACTTTTTGGTATTTTGTTTTTAAAAATGTTTCACACCAGATGAAAAAAGTGAGGATAAATATGGAAGAGGTTTTAGTTAAGTGTGAAAGATTAGATCATTTTGGTAGAGGCCTTGGTCATGTTTCAGGTAAAATTATATTTGTGCCTGATTTGTTACCAAATGAGGAAGCTTTAGTTAAAATAGTTTTAGATAAGAAAAAATATATGGTAGGAGAGGTAATTCAGTTAATTAAAAAGAGTGGTAATAGAATAATACCAAAATGTGGTTATAATAAATGTGGTTGTGCTCTTAAGAGTTTAAATTATTTTAAAACTTTAGAGTTTAAAAAGGAAAAGGTTACTGATATTTTGAAAAGGTATGGGGAGATAGAAGGGGTAGTTAAAGAGATTATTCCAAGTGGTAATATTTATACTTATAGGAATAAAATAACTTTGAAGGTTAAAGATGGTAAGATAGGTTATTTTAAAAATGGAACAAATGATTTAATAGAAATTAGTAGATGTGAGATTGCTAGTGAGAAAAGTAATGAGATAATTAATATTTTAAAAGGTTCTGATTTAAGTGAAGTTAGAGAAGTTATAATAAAAGACTTTGGTGAGATTATGCTTATAATTAAAGGTGATATGGATATAGAGGTATTAAAACCTTTAGTAAGTTCTATTTACATTAATGATAATTTAGTTTATGGTAAGGAAAATATTATAGCTAATCTTGATGATTTTCAGTTTTATGTGTCTAAAGATTCATTTTTTCAAGTTAATATGGATGTGGTTTTAAAACTTTATAATAAAGTTTTAGAGTATTTGGATAAAGCTTTAGGAAAAAGAGTTTTAGATTTATACTGTGGAACTGGAACTATTAGTTTATTTTTGAGTAAGTATTTTGATGAGGTTACAGGTATTGAGATAAATGAAGAGGCGGTTAAGTGTGCATTTTTGAATAAAAAATTGAATAATGTTTCTAATGTTAGGTTTATATGTGGTGATGTTAGTAAGGAGATTCATAATTTAAAAGCAGATAATATTGTGGTAGATCCACCAAGAAGTGGGCTTACTATTGAAGGTATTAACGATATTTTGAAAATTAATCCAGATAGAGTAGTTTATGTTTCATGTGATCCGATGACTTTAGCGCGTGATTTGAAATTACTTAAGGAAAAATATATTGTTCAAGAAGTGACTTTATTTGATATGTTTCCATGGACTTATCATGTAGAAAGTGTGTGTTTGCTTTTACGTAAAAATTTTTAAAATTAAAAGGAAATCCGTAAAAAAAGCCGTATATTAATATATAAAGGGGGTCATTTTATGACAGGAGTTAATATTTTATTATATGAAACTGATGATGGATTTGAGAGAAAATTAATTACCAATAAAATCTTGGTAGCTTCCAAAGAGGGCAATACGTATGAGTAAAAGACAAATTACAGCACTTATGAATGTTAACGAAAATGAAATACGAGTTATGAGAATAGATAATGATGATTATATTTCTTTAACGGATTTAGCTAGATATAAAAATCCTAACGATCCATCAGATGTTATAAAAAAATGGTTGAGTAACTATGATACTATAGAATTTTTAGGGCTTTGGGAGAAATTGAGTAATGAAAATTTTAATTCGGCGGAATTCAGCCTAATTAAAAATGAAGCACCAAAAAAATCTTTTACAATGTCGCCAAGTCAATGGTGTACAAGGGTAAACGCTAAAGGATTAACATACAGTAAAGGTAAGTATAGTGTTGGGACATTCGCACATTCAGATATAGCATTAGAATTTGCTTCTTGGATTGATAATTTATTTAAATTGTATTTGATTAAGGAATTCAAAAGGTTAAAATCAAATGAAAATTATCAAGAAAAAATAGAATGGTCTGTTAGAAGAAGTTTGTCTAAAATAAATTATAGAATACATACTGATAGTATAAAAGAAAACATTGTTCCTAAATTAACGGAAAAACAAAAAAATGTTTGTATATGCAAACGAAGCAGATGTAATAAATGTTGCTTTATTTGGTATGACAGCAAAAGAATGGAGAGAACAAAATCCTAATTTAAGTGGTAATATTAGAGATTATACTGATATTCTTCATTTAATAGTATTGAGTAATCTGGAAGTTTTAAATGCAAGTATGATAGATAGCAATATTTCACAAAAACAAAGGTTAGTTAAACCAGACTGCAAGAAAAGAATTAGAAATACTAATTAACGATAAAAATGTGATTGGAATTCAAAAGCTTGATAAAAGTAATAATAAATTGATAGAAAGTAAATGATTTGAATTTATAAATTTGAGGGGATATAATGTAAGTATTGGAAATAATGGTAAAAAATTGATTTTGTGGCAACAAAGCATAATTTGATAGAGTATTACCATTAGATTATTCACAAAATGGTATTATTCATAAGAATATTATTGATTGGTTATTGGAGGAATAGAATGTATAAGTTATTAGATAATAAAATTGTTTATATGATAGGAGATACTGAAAAAGGTGTTTTAGAGTTTAGGGTAAATGGTAATCAAGCTGATATTTATAATACTTATGTTGATGATGATTTGAGAGGTCAGGGTATTGCTTCTAAACTTGTGCTTATGGCTTTTGAGTATTTTGAAAAAAACAATTATGAAGTTAAGTGTTCATGTTTTTATGCGAGGAATTGGGCAATTAAACATGGAAGAAAAATTCTATAAGTTTAATACTTATAGTTTTTCTTTTGTCTAAATATTGATATAATAGTTTTAGTAGTTAGAAGGTAGATATATGTCAAAGATTGTAGATAGTATTTTAGGTTTTGCGATTGGGGATGCGATGGGTGTTCATAACAAACTAAAAAATAGAGAAGAATTAATAGAAAATCCAGTTGTTAAAATGGAAGGATATGGGACTTATGCTTTTCCAGCTGGTACGTGGTCAGATGATACTTCCATGGTTTTAGCTACAATATCTTCTTTAATTAGTAAACATGAGATTAATTATGATGATATGATGAAAAGATTTTGTGGATGGATGTATAATGGTGAATATACAGCTACAGGAATAGCTTTTGATGTGGATGATATTACAAAAAATAGTTTACATAAGTATTTTAATCGTCAGGCGGGTGCTACAGAATGTGGAGATGGCTTTATAGATAGTAATAATGGTGGTTCACTTGCGAGAATGTTTCCAATTGCTTTATATACTTTTTATGATGATATGAATGATGAAGAGTTATTAAAAACTGTGCGTGAGGTTTCATCACTTACTCATGGTCATGAGTATAGTGTTATGGGGTGTTTTATATTTGTAAAGTATGTGCATTTTTTAATGTCAGGATATGATAAGTTTAAGGCATATGAAAAGGTAAAAGAGTTAAATTATTATAAGTTTAGTGAAAATGCGAGAAGAGCTTATAAGAGATTTTTAACTACGGATTTTTATAAACTTGATTTAGATTATATTAAATCTAGTGGATATGTTGTAGATACGATAGAGGCTGTTATATGGACTTTTTTAAATACTAATTCTTTTTTAGAAAGTATTATTGGAGCAATTAATTTGGGTGGTTATACTGATACGATTGGTGCTTTAACTGGAGCTTTATCTGGGCTTATTTATGGTATAGATGAAGGTTTATTAAATGAGCTTCAAAATAAGGATTATTTGATTTCTTTGACGCACAAATTTGATGAGGAACTTCGACTTAATATTTTGAAGTTTGATGAGGTTATAGATAATAAATATGGAGTTATTAAAGGAAGTAAAGATGTATTTTTTATTAAGACTGGGGTTTCTGGTTCTATTTATGGATATCAAAATAAGTATTTAAAAATGGCTAAAAGGGTAAATTATAAATATGGGTTAACGGTTGTAGTGGCAAACAATGTATCAGATGTGACATTGGAAGATGATTTTGAAAAATTGGATAGTTACTTAGAAGATGCGGATATATATTTTATGGGTATTTCTAATGGTGCAGCTCAAGGTATACAAAAAAAATTTGATGATGATAGGATTAAGAGGATGTTGCTTGTTAATACACCACTTATGATTAATTTGCATAAAACTAAGGAAGGAATCCAAAATTATAAAGGAAGGCTTATTTTTGTGTTTGGTAGTAAAGATTCTTCATTTAATTATTTACCATTAATTCAAGATTTTAGGAATGTTAATGTGGCAATAGTTCCTGGTCAAGATCATAATTTTAGTAAGGGTGATGAATTTTTATATTTACCTGATAAATATTTGTTTAATGATTTTGAGGTGAGGATAAATGAAAGTTTTGACAATTAAACAGCCTTATGCGTCATTAATTGCTTTTGGAATTAAGAAGTATGAATTTAGAACTTGGATGACAAAATACCGTGGTGAGGTTTTGATTCATGCGGGTAAGAGTGTGGATAAAAAAGCCATGGCTGAGTTTAGTTGTTATGATTTAGATTATCCAGTAGGATGTATAATCGCGAAAGTTTTAATAACGGATGTTATTAAGGTTGATGATGATTTTAGAGATGTTTTAAAAGGTGAAAATGGTTTGGTTTATAAGCATGTTATAAATGATAAATTGTGGAATGGATATGCTTTCAAAATGGAGAATGTTCAGTTAATTAATCCTATATATATAAATGGGAAGCTTGGTTTATGGAATTATGATGGAATGGTTATTTTAAAGAAGTGAAATATTCACTTTTTTTCTTTTGATGCATATAATTTTATAATTTGACTTTATAGTTTTAAAGTGATAAGATTGTATTTTAATTTCAAACGAGGAGCGATTTAATGAAATTTATAGATGAAGATGTTTTTGATGAAGAACAATTAAAACAAATAAAGAAAGGTAAGAAAAAGGGACTTAATAAGAAAGAAATTAGGTTATATGCGAGGGTTTGTTTTAATAGTTTTCAGATGAAATTAATTAGGAAATCATTAGAGAGTGGGTTATCTTATAAAAAGGTGGAGTTAATAGCAAATCCGAATTTAGATTTTTATCAAATGCTTGAGGTGACTGAGGCACTATTTAAAGGTATTCCTTTAAAGTTTGTTAAAAAGTATTCAAATGGTGATTTTGATTATAATCAACTTAGTGAAATTTTTAAAGGATTTGAAGCAGGTTTATCTGAAGAAAATATTGATAAATACGCGAGGCCAGAATTTTACTATTTTGAGATGAAATTAATGAGACTTGGTTATGAAAATAATTTTGATGAAGATAAAATATTACTTTATATTGATAGAAAATTTTTACAAGCGCAGATGTATCAAATTTATAAGGGTGTAAAACATGGACTTAGTTTGAAACAGATAAAAATATACGCGAAAGAGGAGTTTTCAGATGAACAGATGCGAATTATTAGATTATGTTTAGAAAACGGCTATAGTTTTGATGATATTGATTTAGAAAAGTTAACTGATGTGACGGTTTTGGATAATGATTATGTTGATTTTTTGGGCGATGATACTTCTATTAAAGTATTGTCAAGAATTAATGAAGTGAAAAAAGGGGTTGACAAACAAAAAACTATGTGATAAATTTTTTGTATTGCAACTGAAAACGTGGACCAAGAGGAGTAGGTTATTAACTGTCTATAGCGAATTTGGGATGGTGTGAGCCAAAGAGATTAGTGATAGCCAAAAAGAACTTGTGAGTGACTTTTGGAAATGCTAGTTAGCAAAGTATATTAGTTCGGGTAATTCCGTTAAAAATTTGAGGTGGCTAGTTTATACTGGCAATTAGGGTGGTACCGCGTTTTAAGACGTCTCTATTTTAGAGGCGTCTTTTTTGGAGGTGTTTTATGAAAATAGTTTTAGCTTATTCAGGAGGTTTGGATACATCAGTAATGATTCCTTGGCTTAAGGAAAATTATCCAGGGTGTGAGATTATTGCATATTCAGCTAATGTTGGACAGGGTGATAGTGAATTAGATGGAATTGAAGATAAAGCAATTGCATCTGGTGCTAGTAAGATATATGTTGAAGATTTACAAGAGGAACTTGCGAATGAGTATATTGCGCCATTTATTAAAGCTGGAGCAACTTATGAAGGTGAGTATTTACTTGGAACGGCTTTTAGTAGACCACTTATTGCAAAAAAATTAGTAGAGGTTGCACACAAAGAGGGCGCTAAGGCTATATGTCATGGTTGTACTGGTAAGGGTAATGATCAAATTCGTTTTGAAATGGGAATTAAATATTTTGACCCTGATATGGAAGTTATTGTACCTTGGCGTACTTGGGAGATTACTGGTCGTGCTGAGGCATATGAATATGCAATGAGTCATGGTATTCCATTAAAGTTTAATAAAGAGCATAGTTATTCTAAAGATAAAAATATATGGCATTTATCTCATGAAGGTTTAGATTTAGAAAATCCTAGTAATGCACCAAAATATGATGAAATTTTAGAGATGGGGGTTACTCCACAGAATGCGCCTGATGAGGATACTTTTATTAAGATTGGTTTTACACAAGGTGTACCGACAAGTATTGATGATAATGAGATGAGTTTACTTGATATTATTCGAAAATTGAATGAAGTTGGCGGTCAAAATGGAATTGGTATTTTGGATATGGTAGAAGATAGATTGGTTGGTATGAAAAATCGTGGAGTTTATGAGACTCCTGGTGGAACTATTATTTATAAGGCTCATGAAATTTTGGAGTCAATTTGTTTGGATAAGGATTTATTACATGAGAAGCAACATATGGCTTTAAAAATTGGGGATTTACTTTATGGTGCTAAATTTTATAGTCCACTTATGGAATCTTATTTAGCTTTTGTTGAAAAGGCTTCTGAAAATGTTAGTGGAACTGTTAAGTTTAAACTTTATAAAGGAAATATTGTTTGTATGGGAATTGAGAGTCCAAATAGTTTACACTCTTTAGGAATTTCATCTTTTGAGAATGATGATGATTATAATCAATATGATGCTCAAGGATTTGCCAATATATATGGTTTATCTAATAAAATAATAGCTAAAAAAGGAGGAAGATAATATGGTAATGTGGGCTGGAAGATTTAAAAAGGAAATTGATAAAAGAACGAATGATTTTAATTCTTCTATTCGTTTCGATAAGGTAATGTATAAGCAAGATATTACTGGTAGTATTGCTCATGCAACAATGCTTGGTAAGTGTGGTATTATTACTAATGAAGAAAGTGAAAAAATAATTGAGGGATTAAATACGATTTTAAATGATTTAGAAAGTGGTAAGTTAGAGTTTGATATGAATGCTGAAGATATTCATATGTTTATAGAAGGTGAACTTACTAAAAGAATTGGTGATGCTGGTAAGAGACTTCATACTGCTAGAAGTCGTAATGATCAAGTAGCTTTGGATTTAAGACTTTATATGCGAGATGAAA
>CALVRQ010000056.1 GCA_944358685.1 uncultured Bacilli bacterium | reverse complement strand
TTATCTTCTTTGTCGATATCTTTGACACTATATAATGATTGGAATTTATCTTTGCTGGCGAGATAGCCTGGCATGATGAAGTCGAAGATACTCCAAAGTTCTAATAGACTATTTTCAATAGGTGTTCCGGTTAAGGCAAATTTAATATTAGCGTTTAAACTTTTAACGGCTTTAGAAATGCCGGTATTTGGATTTTTGATGTTTTGAGCTTCGTCGATGGCAACTAAATTAAATGGGATTTCTTTATATTTATCTAAATCATTTCTGACCAATCCGTAAGAAGTAATCAATATGTTTAGATTATCAATATTATCTAATTCATTTAATCTTTGACTTTTGTTTTCGGCAAACACTTTATATTTTAGTTCTGATCCAAATTTATCAAATTCTTTTTGCCAGTTATAAATAAGTGAAGTAGGGGCGACGATAAGAATTTTGGCCTTAGGATTTTCTTTAATGATTAGTTTAGTTAAATAGATTAATTGTATAGATTTCCCCAAACCCATTTCATCGGCTAAAATACCACCAAAGCCTGATTTATAAATATTATAAAGCCATTTGACACCAGTTAATTGATAATCTCTTAAAACTTTTAATTCATTTTTATCTAGTGAAATGTTGCTATCTTTATAGGTTAGAAATTTATTGATTAGGTTATCGAAATTACCACTTGTATTAATTAGGGTAGAGTAGTTATGTTTTAAACTATCTAAGTATAAAGCCCGATATTTTGGAATTGTTCCTTCACCTTCGGTGATTTCTTTTTTTGTTAAATCCAGTTCATCAGTTAATTCATTTAAGTTTTGAAGGTTAGTGTCACTATTTAAATCGATAATGTCACCACTTTTTAGACGGTGGTAGTGTTTTTTTGCTTTTAGAGATGATAGGACATCGGTTAATTCATTTTGGTCAATACCATCTAGTTTAAAATTATAAGATAAAATATTGTCTTTACCAATAGAGAAGCTAACAGTATTTTCCGTTTTCTTAACAATGTTTGTCGCTTTGATTTTTTCAGAAGTAAACACTTCATATTCTTCTGCTAATTCAAGAAGGCCTTTTTCTAAAAATGCACCTATTAAGTCAATATCTTCTAAGGTGAAGTGCGCTTTATTTACAGTAAAGCCAAAGTTTGATAATCTTTGGATAATGTTACTTTCAAACTCATTATCTCTAACTATTCCTGGGTCTTTAGAAAAGTAATCTATTTCTTTTGAACCATATTTTAATTGAATTTGACATTCTATCCCACTATAATGAAAATCAAAGTATAGTTTGACATTAGGTGTGGTAGGCATGGTGATTTCGGTGATGTTGTCAGCTAGGTGAATGTTTTCTTTTAATAAGGATAATAAACCACCGGTAAATTTACCTAAATCTTTTTTTGAGAAGATAAAACTTTCGATGTCGTTGCCCGCAAGTAAATTATAAAGTTTGAAAATATTGTCATCTAATTTATATATATTTTCACTATTATAAAAGTAATTTTTACCTTCAATAACAGGTTCAAAATCATTCATATTATCAATGCTTAATGTATAATTATTTTCATCTTTAGTTAGGTTAATGTTGAATGGATTTTCGCTTTGGAATCCGTGATACTGATTTCCATTTAGAGTGAAGGTTTTATCTTTTAAAACTTCCATAAAGCCATCTAAGTCATCTTCGGTGATGATGCATTCGTAATGACCATTTTGAAAGATATGAATATTATAATCTAATATTTTTTTATCTACTTTATCGAAGTAATATTCGTTAGGATCGTACGTTAATTTAGTAGATATTTTGTATGGTCTATTTTGAGAGTAAGCATACATGAAGTTACGATATTTATTATTTAAGGTATACGGTCTATCTACTCCTATTTTATAAGATGCTTTTAAGAAGTTATTGTAATAGTAGTTTTGCTCAGTTTGTATTTCAATATCTAAAAACATTTTTTGTTTTATGGTGGATTTCTTATTGCTGTAGAATTTATCTAGGATTTCTGAACCTAGGTTTATTTGATATTCCATAGGGTCTATAATGTCATCGCTAAAGAGGGCATCTTCATATTTAAGGATGCTGGCAGCAATGTGTTTACAAGTGTCCATTTTTTCACAAGCTGGACAATCACAAGTATATTTTACTATATCTTCGGTGTCTTTATCCGCACAAATATATACATTATATTCTCTTTCGATTCTTTCTGAAGTTACTTTGAAATAGGCATGGCGATAGTTTTCTTCGTCTTCGGTTTTGATTAATTTTACTTTATTTGCTTTGTAATTTAAACCTTTGACAAAGTCAGTTGTGCCACAAATTCTGATTACTTTATCATAAAGACGCATTTTATCACCTCTTCAAAATATAATACTAAATTTTTATCATATAAACAAGCGAACACGAGTAAATTGCCTATACTCTTTAAACATTTATTCATAAACTATTTTCGAAAGGGGTAATTAGATGAATAACTATGTGAATATGGGTGGTATGTTTCCAAATGAGTTTATGATGACTTATCCAGAAGCTATGCCTCAAGTTAATATGCCAGTTCAAAATAATGAACTTACAAAAAAATTAAGTAAGCAATCTGGAAATAATATGAATTTTAACAAATGTGGTTTTGATGGTAAAACAACACCAAATGAATTATATGATGTATATAATGGGTTTATAAGAGGAAATATGTTTCCTAATTTATTTAATCAATATAAGATTTCTAGACCTTATGATATTAAACCGATGAATGAACAGGCTGAACTTTTAACTAAGGTGGATGCTTATTCTTTTGCGGCTCACGATATTAATTTATATTTGGATACACACCCAGATGATAGGTCAATGATTGATTTATTTAATCAACTTAGTAATGATGCGAAAACAGCTAGGAGAGAATATGAAAGTAAATATGGGCCACTTTTAGTAAATTCAAATGAAGGATACCCTTGGACTTGGAATAATATGCCTTGGCCATGGGAGAATAATTAGGAGGTTTATATGTGGAAATATGAAAAAAAATTACAGTATCCGGTAAATATTAAAAAGAAAAATTTAGAAATGGCAAAATGTATTTTAACACAATATGGTGGACCAGCAGGTGAGCTTGCGGCTTCATGGCAATATTTAGATCAAAGATACAATATGCCTGATGATAGGGGAAAGGCACTTCTTACAGATATTGGCACGGAGGAGTTAGCTCACGTGGAAATAATATCAGCTATGCTTTATCAACTTATGAAAGGGGCCACTAGGGAAGAATTGAAGGAGGCTGGATTAGATGGTATGTATGCACAATTTGGTCATTCTTTATTCCCATCAGACAGTTTTGGCAATCCATTTAATATGACATATATTAAAGTTTCTGGTGACTATATTGCGGATATTGAAAGCGATATGGGGGCAGAGCAAAGAGCAAGAGCTACTTATGAACATTTAATGAATTTAACTGATGATCCAGATATTTTAGGACCGCTTGCATTTTTAAGACAAAGAGAAATTATTCATTATCAGCGTTTTAAAGAATTACGTGATTACTATTTAAAAATGAAAAAATAATAAAAACACCTTTAAGTTGTTTTTAAACTATTAAGGTGCTTTTTTATTAAATTAATATTTTACTAATAATTGAAAATAAAGCTCTAACTATTTATGCTTTTTGGAAGTTAAATTAGAATTATAATCAAATGATTCTTTTTTTAATAATTCTAATTTAGAATAAACATCATACATAACTACACTTGCGGCTGTTGATACATTAATAGAATTAGCCATTCCTAGAAGTGGCAAGTGGATAGAGCAATCTGCAATATCCAAAAGTTCTTGTGAAACTCCATCATACTCTCTACCTAGAATCAAACATACAGGTCCTTCTGGACTATATTCACGATAATCTATACTATCATTAGTAACTTCTACAGCTACTATTTGAACTCCGCATTCTTTTAAGACTTTAGCTATATTTAGTGCTTTTTCATGATACTCCCATGGTACCCATTTTTCTGATCCTCTTGAACTAGATCTAATTTTTTTATTAGGAGGGATAATTGTGTCACCGCAAATATATACTTTTTTTATAAGTAGGGAATCCGCTAGTCTTAAAATAGTACCTACATTATGAGCGCATTTTAAACTGTCCAAAATAATATATATATCGTTTCTTGGAATATCCTTAAATTGTTCTCTTCTTGACTTTTGTTCTCTTAATTCTTCTTTAGTTAATTGATAAGACATATTTGTATTTCCTCCTCATAATTTTTTTATTTTTTGTGTTTCAAAAATAAAATCTTTTTTTTCAATTGGCATTCCAAACAACACTCTAGTTTCAATTTCTTCATCAGTATAAAATTTTTCAGTATATTCAAAATCCATATTTAATTTCTTAATAGCTTGTTCTAATGGTGATATATAATTTATATTATTATCATAATAATTATTATATAACAAATTTATAATTATGTCTCTACAACTTTTTGCTTCATTTAGTTTATTATGATTATATTTTTATACTTGTTTTTACAAGTATTTTTTTTATAAATAAATACATAATAATGGTAGGTGAGTATTATGAAAAAGTTTATAATTATACTTTGTGTTTTTTTGTTTTGCGGGTGCAGTAAAACATTAGATATTCATGGTGATATTACGGAGATTAAATATAACGATGTTTTTATAAATAAAGATGATTTTGACGATATAAAAAAGTTGATTAATATGAATTATGATAAGAGTGAAGATAAAGATTTATCCAATAAGCTGACAATTAAAACGACAGATGATATTTATTATTTTTCTTTAAATGATGAGGAGTTAAAATATGATGGGAAAGTAGCTTATAATGATAAACTAAACAGCTATTTACAAAGTTTGACTGACAAGTATACAAATATGGACTTTTATACAATAGATTATATGAAAAATTATGAGGCGAATAGTAATGATCATACTATTTTACTTGATAAGACTTCTAATTATATTGTTATAAATTTTGGTGAAAAGGTAAGTAATTTCAAAATTAATGAAATTGAGCAAGCAGATGACAAGTTTGTAGATGTTAATTTGGTTTATGAAGAGAATAGTATTGATGAGGGGACAGTTATTATTAGAAAAAGTGTGAGTTATGATATCCCTGATATTAGAATTTCATTTGAGAATAAGTATGGTTATGTAGTTTCGATTATTCCTACATATAATAAAGATAAGGATGCGGTAGAATTTAAAACAACATTTTCAGCATAATAAAAACTTCCTCAGCGGAAGTTTTATTTTGGATTTTTCTTGTTTTCGTATTTTTTTCTTTCATTAGTGTTTAGTATTTTCTTTCTTAGTCTATATGTAACTGGTGTTACTTCGACTAATTCATCTTCATTGATATAATCTAGGCAAACTTCTAGGCTCATCTCTCTTGGCTTTTTCAAGACAACGGTATGGTCTTTATTCGCACTTCTTGTGTTTGTTAATTGTTTACCTTTTGTAACGTTAACGGCTAAATCATTTTCATGGTTATTTTCACCGACAATCATACCTTCATAAACATCGGTACCTGGAGCAATGAACATTACACCGCGGTCTTCTAGAGATCCTAAAGCATAAGCAGTTGATTTACCATTATCAATAGAGACTAATACTCCAGCTTTTCTTTCGCCAATATTACCACTTGATAGCGGTTCATATGATTTAAAAGCATGGGATAATATACCGTATCCTTTAGTTAATGTCATAAATTCAGTGGTAAAACCAATTAACCCTCTAGATGGGACAGTGTATAATAATTTGGTTTGATTATCAAACGGCTGCATGTTTTCCATTGTTCCGCCACGGTTACCTAAGGATTCAATGACTGAACCAACATACTCTTCTGGTACTTCGATTTCGACATCTTCATAAGGTTCACATTTAACACCGTCGATTTCTTTGATAATGATTTGAGGTTTAGATACTTCTATTTCATAACCTTCTCTACGCATTGTTTCGATTAAAATTGATAGATGTAATTCACCTCTACCTGAAACCATCCATGATTCAGAGTCTATTTGTCTTACTTTTAGAGAAACGTCTTTTTCAGTTTCTTTCATTAATCTATCTTCAATTTGTCTTGCGGTTAAAAATTTTCCATCTCTACCACTAAATGGACTGGTGTTGACACCAAAAGTCATTTGTAAGGTTGGTTCATCAATTCTAAGAGGTGGGAGAGCTTCTTCGTAACCTACTTCACAAACAGTTTCACCAACGGAAATATCTGGAAGTCCGGCTATAGCCACAATATCGCCAGCATGGGCTTCGTTTACTTCTATTTTGTTTAGTCCTAAATATCCGAAAATTTTTTGAATTCTGAATTGTTTTTTAGTACCATCTAAACGCATGCATGTTACATTGGAATTTACTTTGATGTGTCCTCTTTTAACTACACCAATACCGATACGACCAACAAAGTCATTATAATCGAGTAGGGCAGGTTGAAATTGAAATGGTCCATTTTCATCAACATTTGGTTCTGGAATATTTTCAATTACGGCATCTAAAATTGGGTCCATTGTTTTTTCTTGGGTGCTTAAATCTGGAGATGGGCTAGATGTTCCATTTAAAGCTGATGCATATAAAACGGGGAATTCTAGTTGTTCTAATGAAGCACCTAATTCAATGAATAGATCCATGACTTCATCTACTACTTGAGCAGGTCTAGCGGATGGTTTATCTATTTTGTTAACAACGACAATTGGAGTAACACCGGCAGCTAGGGCTTTTTTTAAAACGAATCTAGTTTGTGGCATGGTTCCTTCATAAGCATCTACTACTAGTAAAACACCGTCAACCATGTTCATGATACGTTCTACTTCGCCACCAAAGTCAGCATGACCTGGAGTATCTAATATGTTAATACGGTATCCTTTATAATTGATGGCTGTTGTTTTAGCTAAAATGGTAATTCCACGTTCTCTCTCTAATGCGTTGGAATCCATGGCTCTAGTTTGAACTTCTTCATTTTCTCTAAATGTTCCGGACCCTTTTAATAATTGGTCGACTAAGGTTGTTTTTCCATGGTCGACATGGGCAATTATCGCGATATTTCTCTGTTTCATAAATACTACCTCTCTTTGCACTAGGAACAATTATATCACGATTAAAAACAATTGTAAATGTTTATTTTTCTTCAATTTTCTTACATTTTAATACATAAATTGTATTTATCATTCTGATGACTATTTTGATGCACCAGATGAATAAGCTTCCAATATATAAATCATTGATAACATCTTCTCTTTTGGAAAAGTAATCTGATTTTAAAATCATTCTATTTCTAAGGGATAATAGATTAAGTATTTTTAAATCATCAAAGGTGATGACCTTACACCTTTTTTCAACTTCGGAGCAGGTGAATAATTTACATGTTAAGTTTTGGGTAGTGCATCCGTATTTACTTTGGTATTTGCACATTCTGCAGCACCCATTAATGGTACCGTTGTTTAATTTTTGTTGGACGTAACACTCATTATTTTTAAAGCCACATATATTTTTATTTTGATAGTGATTATCTATTTGTTTGCAGGCTTCATCATAAATATAAATTATTCTTTGTTTTCTTTTTTTGATATTTAAAGCATTTATTATTGGTTTTACTTCTTGAAATTTTGTTTCCACAGTAAAGGTTGATTTTTTGAAAATAAATGATTTATAAAAAAAGAGCTTTCGATAAAATTTATCCAAAGCTAATTTATCATTGATTATTATTTTAGGCATCAATTACTCCAAAATAATTTCTTAAAATATAATCAAAGGTAATTTTGACATCGGGAAAGACAGGCATTTCGTCTAAATCATGTCTAGAAAACCAACCAATGTCTTTGCTTTCATCATTTACTTTTAAAGGAGCTTCTGGATTGTTAGGTTTACCAACATAAATAATATCAATCATTCTATCGCCATTATCTTTTCGGTTACACTGAATACCAAGTGGTCTAATTAAATCATCTTCTCTTGGAAAGTGCTGGCCGATAAGGGTTGTTTTAATACCTGTTTCTTCATATACTTCTCTTACGGCCGCTTCTTCAGGGGTTTCATTATCTTCTATATGACCGCCTGGTTGAAGCCATTTATTATAATCGCTATGTTTTACTAATAGTAATTTTTTAGTATTTGGATTAATAATATATGCAGATGCGCAAAAATGTCTCATGTTTATCACCTAACTAATTATAGCAGAGTAATATATTTAATACTAGTTTAAAATATCATAAGTTTTAGAATTGACATTTTTTCCGTAAACTTTAAAATTTTCTTTGAGGTCTAAAGTGGCTAAAATTATATCTTCTAATTTGTAACCTTTAACTTCTATTTCATGCATAAGCCATTTTTCGTCTTTATGCATTATTCTTAAAGATTCATTGATTATTTTTCCATCAACAATTAAGTTGGCACATAAACCGGTTTTTTCGTTTTTTATTTTTAAATCTTTGTTAATTGGTTGCATGTAATCTGGTTTTGGTAAAAAACTTATTTTTCCATTGGCTTCCATTAGAGCATAGTCTATTTCTGATATATCAAAATATCCATTAATACGGCATTCTTCTAATAGATCATTGATATCAATTTTATTCTTTTTTAAACTTTTATAGAGAATTTTACCATCTTCGATGACAATACTAGGATCACCAATAAAGAATTTACGAGCTTTTAAACTTTTTAACGTAATGATTGATACAAGGTAAGCGACTAGCCCAAAGACAATAACTGCTACAGTTCCATGAAGATATTCAGAGTCAAGGTTGATGGCCATTTCTGCGGCAAAGTTACCAATTGATATACCGATAACATAATCAAACAAACTAAATTCAGATACTTGCTTTTTACCTATCATTTTGGTTACAAAAAAAAGTGTAACTAAAGAAACTAGACATCTAAGTATTACATCTAGGATTTCTACTATTTCTTTGCTCATAAAATCACCATTTATATTATTTACATTAAAAAAATAATTATGCGATGATAATTATTTTTCTTTATGATGTTTTTTGTGAAGACTGGCTTTATCCACAATAATATCGGTTTTTAAAACGAATATTACAACTATAATTGTTAAAATTGCATAAATTATATAACCTAGTTTTTGGTCGTGAAGAGCATAGATGATAGAGGCTGCGGCAAATAGTATATCAATACCATAAATTATTAATACAGTCGCTTTATGTGAGAAGTTTTTGTTTAATAATTGATGGTGGAGATGAGATTTATCTGGTTTTGAAATTTTTTCACCTTTTAATAATCTTCTTATAATAGCAAATACAGTGTCTAAAATTGGAATAGCTAAAATTAGTAATGGAATGATTAAAGAGGTTAGGGTGACACTCTTAAATCCTAGTAAAGCTATGATTGCTATCATAAAACCCATGAATAGTGATCCAGAATCTCCTGCAAATATACTAGCCGGATGAAAATTATGAACAAGAAAACCTAAAACTGAACCTAACATGATAAAGGTTAGAATAAAATCTAATCCGGTTTTACCCATAATAATTGAAATAATACCTATAGTGGCGAAGTAGATGGAACTGATACCTGCTGCTAGGCCGTCTAAACCATCAATTAAATTTATGCAATTAAGACATCCTAAGATGAAAAATATAGTAATAGGGTAGGCAAATACACCTAAATCTAAGTAAAATCCAAAAGCTGTAATGTCTTGAATAAGTAGTTTACCATAGCAAGTTACTACTATTGCAGCCATTAATTGGGCGACAAATTTAACTGAGGCTTTTAATGGTTTTATATCGTCAATGGCGCCAGTTAAAACAATGATAAAACTACCTATTAAAATGGAATTCATAGTACTACTTGGTTCACCAAAAAGAATGTATCCAAATAGGAAGCCAAAGAATATGGCGAGTCCTCCTAGTCTTGGCATTGGTTTACTATGTACTTTCCTTTTGTTTGGAATGTCTAAAGCCCCAACGTGGATTGCTATTTTTTTGATAAACGGAATTAGAATTGCAACAAATAAAAATGTCGTAATTATCATTAAAAATATTTTTGCTATTTCATTTTGTGTCATGTAAATTTCACCTCTAGTGGAGTATATTTTAGCATATTTTTCATAAAAATGCTAATTGGTTTCCTTTTGCTTGAATTGATATGTTATACCTAAAATGGTAAATATTATAGAAATGATAAAGATTAAAATATTATTTTGGAAGTTTAAAATACTAAATAATGTTTTAGAAATTATTGAACTACCACTTAAACTTGTTGATATAATCATAAGTGGTTTTGTGAATTTGACACCTAAAATTCCAGCAACTATTCCAACAATTAAGCCAAAAATTATTTGAATATTGTCAGTTAATCCAAGTGGTTCACATAGGATATATGCAGCAATGAAACATAGAAAGAATATACCAACTAAATACAGTTTGTAAGAAATTAAACCAGCAAATATGGCAATAATTATTGAGATTATATAAATAATTGTTTGGCTATCAATTATACTTGGCAAGTAGGTTACACTTAGCCAAAATCCTAAGATTAAACCCAAAATTGTGATAAGAGCTTTATTTAATTTATAACCAAAGAAACAAGTAATTATAGCGATAATCAAGGCCATAATATTGGTTAAATTCATTCAACTCACTTCCTAATGCTATACAATAAATCTTTATTTAATTATATTATACCATATGTTAAGAATTTTTTGTGTTTTAAGAAGAAAAAAGACGAATTACTCGTCTTTATAAAATACTTCATAGGCTTTGTAAGCATTATATATATCAAATTTACTGGTTATTTCATAAGGTGAATGCATAGAGATTACTGGGACACCACAGTCAATAACATCAACACCTTTATCAGCTAAGATATAGGCGATAGTCCCACCACCACCAATACCAATTTTACCCATTTCACTATTTTGATAAGCTACATTATTTGTTTCAAATAGGTTTCTAACATATCCAACAAATTCAGCGTTAGCATCTGAGGCACCACCTTTACTGGCACTACCAGTATATTTAATTACAGAGATACCGTGACCAATGTATGATTCGTTGTTTTTTTCATAAGTATTTGGATAGTTTGGATTATATCCACCTGTAACGTCAGCTGATAAAACTCTTGTTGATTGAAATATTTCATCTAAGAGTCCTGGTTTATTACCGATAGTTTTATCTAATATTTGTCCTAAAAAATATTCAAATGATCTTGATGACATACCAGTATTTCCCATACTACCAATTTCTTCTTTATCGGCTAATAAGCAAATGGCAGTCCTTTTTGGATTATTTACATCTAATAATGCTTTTAAACTAGTATAGGCACATACTCTATCATCTTGGCCATAACCAGCAACTAAGCTTTGATCAAATCCTAAGCTTTTAGCTTTTAAGGCTGGAACGAATTCTATTTCACTACTGACAAAATCTCTTTCAATGATACCATATTTTTGATTTAATAAGTTTAAAATATTTAATTTTACTTTTTCATCAATTTCTTCATCCGTTTCATATGGAATACTACCGACTAAGATGTTTAAATCTTCACCACTGATTGCTTCGTCTAATTTCTTTTTGTTTTGCTGTGAAGATAAATGTGGTAAAAGGTCAGCTATTGTAAATATTGGTTCATCTTCTTTTTCTCCGATGTTTATTTCGATTTTTTTATTATCTTTAGTCATGATGACACCGTGCATACTTAGAGGAATATTAACCCACTGATATTTTTTGATGCCACCATAAAAATGAGTTTTGAACATTGCTAGTTCAGCACTTTCATATAGAGGATTAGGTTTTAAATCTAATCTTGGACTATCAATGTGAGCTCCGACGATGTTAAAGCCTCTTGTTAAATCGTCACTACCAATTACAGCGGCATATATACTTTTATATCTATTTATATAATATACTTTATCACCAGCTTTTAAATTGTTTTCACTTTGAATGTTTTTAAAGCCATTTTCTTCTAAAATTTTGGTAAATTCTTGAACACATTCTCTTTCAGTTTTAGCTTTATTGATAAAGTTAATGTAGTCTTTAGCAAAATTCATAATTTTATTTTTATCAATGTTTTTAGATTCCCAACCGTTTTTTTTAGGTCTGAATAATTTTTCTTTTAAAATTTGTGTTTTTGTTTTTTCCATAAAAACTCCTTTCTAGTTATATTATGGACTAATAACGTTTATTTAAACCACTTTCTAGTAAAGGAATGTTTTCTAATAAAACTCCAGTTCCTTCAACAACACATGTTAGTGGACTTTCTGCTACAAAAACAGGAACTTTTAATTCGTGACTTAATAGCTCATCAATACCGTCAAGTAGTGCTCCACCACCAGTAATGACAATACCTTTATCAATAATGTCGGCAGATAGTTCTGGAGGGGTTTGTTCTAAGACTGATTTAGCGGTATTAACAATAACATAAGCGCTTTCTCTTAAGGCTTCTTCAACTTCTTCAGAGGTTAAAGTTATTGAATGTGGTAAACCTGTAACTAAGTCACGTCCACGAACTTCCATTTTTTCATTTTTTGAGCCAGGAAATACAGTTCCAATTTGGAATTTGATCTCTTCAGCTGTTTGATCACCAACGAGAAGTTTATATTTTTCTCTAATGTATTTAATAATATCATTATCAAAAACATTGCCGGCTATTTTAATTGATGAAGATGTAACGATTCCACCTAATGATAAAACGGCTACGTCAGTTGTTCCTCCTCCAATATCAATAACCATGTTACCGCTTGGTTTTGAAATATCCATACCAGCTCCAACAGCCGCAACTTTTGGTTCTTCTTCAAGATAAACTTTACGAGCGCCTGTTTTTTCAGCTGCTTCTCTGATGGCATTTTTTTCAACTTGTGTGATGTTTGAAGGACAACAAATTAAAATTCTTGGTCTACCAAAGAAACTTTTACCGTTTACTTTCCTAATAAAATTGTTTAACATTATTTCGGTAATTTCAAAGTCGGCAATGACACCGTCTTTCATTGGTCTGATGGCTTTGACTTGTCCTGGAGTTCGACCCAACATTTCTTTAGCAGCCGTTCCTACGGCGACTGGTCTTTTGGTTTCTTCGTCAATAGCAACAACACTTGGTTCATTTAAAACTATTCCTTGACCTTTAATATAAATAAGAACATTAGCTGTTCCTAAATCTATTCCGATATCTTTTGAAAACATATTTATCACCTTTTTTCTTAAAATATTATATCATACCTATCCTTATTTGGAGTATGAAGAATGCTTTTTTTTATACTTTTTTTCTGAATAGACCATGAAAAATCTATTTCATGGTCTACTCTTTATTTTCAACAACAGCACATAATGGATTATCTGACTGATATCCTGTAATTGAAGCAATTTTATTAATTCCATCTATAATAAGGGTTATCAAAAATGGCAATATTAATAATATGATTAATGTTATAATTCTTGCCTTTATGTTTTGGCCAAATTTTACAAAATTTTCTGTAGGATTGCCAGTAATTACTTTTATTAAATCTATTATTGTTAAAATAATTAAAAGTATTATCCCAGCTAAAGATATATATTGAAATAATGTATTTAATGTATCTTTTAATGTGCCAGAAATTATACTACATACATCTATTTTTTCTAATTCAAATGATCCTTGTAGTTGTTCAGCCCATTTTGTGATATTTCCTACATAATCTTCTCCATCATACCTAAAAATTACGTATGATCTATTTGGCGGTTCCCAACTGGTGGCAGCTTTAAAAAGGCTAGGGTAAAAAGCTTCATATGGAGTGTAAGAATATGATCCTTGTATTGCATCACTATCATTTCCCGGCCAATATTTTTGAACTGCTTTGTTACCTAAGAAAATCCAAATGTGCATATTAGCTTCTTGGTTACCTACAGTTCTGTCAACGACTAAAACATCTCCTGGACGTAACTGGCTAGAATCATCTCCTATATGATATCCCCTTCCAACTATTTCCCACTTTCCTGATGCTACCATGTAATCCCATTGTTTAGGAACAGCAAAGGGTTCAAAGTTTGGATCAACACCAGAATATCTTATGATTGTAGATACTGTTATATCACAACTAGCGTAATCGCCACCCAGATAAGATCTTATTGGTATTAATGAATCTCTAGCATTAATGTATTTTTGAGCAGCTGGATCGGATACTCTTGTACCTGGTGATCTAACATAATAATTTCCATTTAGTCCAACAGCTAATTTTGCTCCAGCGTCGGCTATTCTGTTTCCTTCGGAACTAGCATTTACTGATGGAATCATTATTAAAAATGTTATAATAAATATAATACATAATTTCTTCATAAGCTTCTCCTTTTTTATTATAACATAATTTATATGTTTTAAAATGAATTTTTGAGTTTTAACTATTTATTTTGTAAAGATTTTTTTGAACAGATGTTTTGATTATTTAAAATTTGTTTTTACAAAGCAAATTTCTAGTATATAAAAAAAGAGTTTTAATTACTCTTTAATTGGTCGATTGTTTTATTAAAACAGTTTTCTGGATTAACATATTTACCATCAACAGTTATTTCAAATAAAACGTGTTTTCCTAAATCTTTTTCTAAGTTTGATTCGCCAGCTTTACCAATGACTGTACTTTGAGCTACATTATCGCCTTCTTTAACCGTAACTTCACTTAGACTTTGGTATGTTGTTATAATGTTATTGTCGTGTTCAATTGTAACTATTTTGCCCATTAGTTTATCTTCTTTAATTGATGTGACTGTACCTGGTAAAACGCTTACAACGTCGAAGGTGTCATTTAGACCACCATAAGCGACACCATTGTTTTGAATGTAAGTTGTGTCATAATTTATGATGGCATTTTGCTGCGTTTTTTCATCGCTTTGATAATCATAGAAGTTATTTAAGGCTTTTACTTCTTGATTATTATATGGCCTTGCGATGTTTGCGGACGTGCTGACAACTGATACAACATTATCATCAAATAGTCTAGATACATAGTTTAAATCTTCGTCTTCAGGTGCTTTTAAAGATTGCTTAGATAAATCTGCATACCATAGACCACCCAATAGAAGGACACTTACCATGATGCACATGCTGTAAACGACTGGTTTTTTTAGCTTTACTTTTTTCATTTTTTCACCTCTACTATCATTTTGGATAGTTTTGGGTATTTTATACTAAATTTTTTTTATTTCGGTATTTTGATAATAGTGTTTTAAAATTTGATCATATTTATATCCTTCTTTAGCCATGCCATTCGCACCATATTGGCTCATACCAACACCGTGCCCAAAACCTTTAGTGGTGATTGTTATTTTATTTTCATTTTGAACTATATCAAAGTAATTTGAGCGAAGTGATAATTTTGTGGCAACGTCTCTTCCATTTAGTTCTTGATTATTTATTTTTAATTTTTTTGTTCTACCGGTTGATGTTTTTTCGGTGACTTCAATAGTTAGTTTTTCATTATAAGGTAAATTTAATTTGGTATAAAAATCTTTTAAATCAAAAGTATATGTATCGGTATAGACAGGTGAGTCTTGATCCCAAATACTATCTACGCTTCTTAGATAGGGAAGGGCAGAGACAAAAACTTCTTCACTATTTTCGGTTTTACCAACGCTTGTTGAGAAAAACATGGCGTTTACTATTTGGCCTTTGTAAGTTAAATATTCACCAGTTGTTTCAGCTATTGCAGTTTTTATTTTATTTAATTTTTCAGTATATTCATCTTTCCAGTTTTCTTTTAGCTGTTCATCAGTTAGATATACTTGGTTAGCGGTAGTATTTAATACATCGTAATCTTTATCTTTAGTAGCTGTCATTTGGTACATGGCATAGCTTCTTGAAGCGACAGCTTGGGCTTTTAGGGCTTCTAATTCAAAGGTTGCGGGCATTTCACCTGCAACAACTCCTTTTATATATTCTTCAAATGGTATTTTGGTTATTTGACCTGTTTTTTCATTTTTGACTCTAATTGTATTATTGGTTATATACTTGAATTTTATTTCATCAGTTTGAACAAAAATTTTGACAAATAAAAAAGGGATTATAATAACTAATAGTGCTACTACAATGAGCTTTTTCATATCTTAGTTCCTTTCTATATGAATTTCGTACTTTCGAAAAAATCATAGAAAAAATTAACGACTAAGTATGATAAAGCCATAGCGACTATTAGATATAATACCCTAGATGAGTAGTATCTATTCTTTTTAAATATGCCTGATATATTTAAACTTTCTAAAGCCCAAATTGTGATTATGACGGTTACAATGTATATAAGTCCTTTTAGTGCCATTATTCTTTATAGTTATCTAACATTTCGATACGTCTTTTGTGACGTTCTTGATTACTGAATGGGGTTTTTAAAAATACATCTGTAATGTCTTTAGCTCTAATAAGTGGCATATTTCCGTTAATGGCTATGATGTTAGCATCGTTGTCAATTCTAGTGTATTTAGCTTCTTTGATGTTATCTACTTTAGCACATCTTACTTTTTTTACTTTATTACAAGCGATGCTTATACCGATACCACTACCACATATAGCAATACCTTTTTCAACTTTGCCATCACGAACGGCTTTTCCTAATTTGAAACCATATTCAGGATAGTCATGACTGGTTTTATCATCACAACCATAGTCAATAACAGTATATCCTTTTTTAGTTAAATATTTTGTAAGTTTTTGTTTTAAATCATAACCTCTATGATCACTAGCAATTCCTATTTTATTATCAGGAATATTTAAGTCTAAGATTGTTTTTTCTTGATAATCATTTTTGACAATATCTTTTAAAGAAGTTTCTTTTTCTTCCATAAATTATCCTCCTTTTTATAAGTATATCATCTATTTGTGAAAAGTTTAAGAAAAAAACATTTACTTTTTTAGCAAATGTTTTATTTTACAAATGGAAGTAAAGCCATGAATCTAGCTTTTTTAACTTCGTTTGCAATATATCTTTGGTGTTTTGCACAAGCACCAGTGATTCTTCTTGGTAAAATTTTACCTTTATCTAAACTGATATATTTTTTAACAGTATCGTCTTTATAACTAACGTGTTTTCCTGCACACATTTGACATACTTTTCTTTTTCTTCTACGAAATTCTGCCATAAATACCTCCCTATTCTAAGAAATTATCATCAATTGAGACATTGTCTCCAAAATCAGCAAAAGGGTCATCAGCAATATCGACATCATTCATAGGTGCACTTGCAGGAGCATCATTATAATCATATGGTGTGGTATTGTTTCTTGCTTCTGCTTGGCGTCTTGTATCTAGGAATTGAATGTTATCAGCAACTACATCTGTAGTATATCTTTTACTACCGTCCTGTGCATTGTAACTACCTGTTTGGATTCTTCCTTCAACAGAAACCCTACTACCTTTATCTAAGTAGTTTGCTACATTTTCTGCTTGACGGCGCCATACAACTATGTTTATGAAGTCTGCTTCTCTTTCTCCATTTGCATTATTAAAAGTTCGGTTGACTGCCAAAGAAAATCTAGTATAAGGAACATTGCTTCCTGTATATCTTAATTCTGGTTTGGCCGTTAATCTACCAACTAAACATACTCTGTTCATAAAACTACCTCATTTCTTACTCTTCTACTTTTGTAATTAAATGACGTACGATGTCATTATTGATTAGAGCTAAACGGTCAAATTCTTTAATAGCTTTGTCATCTTCAGATTCTATTTCGAATACGAAATAATATCCGCTTTTAAAATCTTTGATTTCATAAGCTAATTCTCTTTGTCCCATGTTTTCTTCTTTAGTTACTTTACCACCATTTTTAGTGATGATTTCTGAAAAGTCTTTAACTACTTTTTTTACTTCATCTTCACCTAATGTTGGTCTTACGATAAACATGATTTCATAGTTTCTCATTTCTTACACCTCCTTGTGGTCTATTCGGCTTTTTTTATAAAAAGCAAGGAGTAATTTAATTACTCGGCTATGATTATACCAAAATTTATGAAAAAAGTAAATGATTTATGTTTAGTTTTTGTAGGAATTTATAGAGCAGAAGTAGTTTTGAAAGGTAGTTTTTTTCTTGTTTATAAAGTTTTGTTTTTAGTTTGATATTTATTCTTATTTTATATTTCGCACTATTTGATTTTTTTATTATTAATTTGTTTTTTAAGATAAAATAGTGGCCTAGAGAAGTAAAACCGTTTTTTATATTTATTATTTGTACTTTTTTGTTATTTTATTTTAAATGATATTCTTTTAATTTATTTTCTTTTTGCTTTAAACAGTATTTTAAATAATTTTTATCTTTATTTATTAAAATAAAATCATCCATATAACCCACGAAATATTTAACTTTTAAATCATGAATAATAAAGTGATCTATTTCTGATAAATAATATGTAGATAGTATTTGTG
>CALVRQ010000055.1 GCA_944358685.1 uncultured Bacilli bacterium | reverse complement strand
TTTCTTGTCTTTCTCTATCTTCTTGTAAACTTTCTGGTGAACAAAAACAAGGATAAGCCTTATCTTCAATAATTAATTTTTTAGCAAAAGCCTTATAAATATCTCCTCTTTCACTTTGAGTATAAGGTCCATAATTACCTTTATCACCATCTAAAGTAACTCCCTCATCAAAAGTAATATCAAAATTAGCTAAATCAGTAATTATTTTATTAACCCCATCTTCAATACTTCTCTTTTGATCAGTATCCTCTATTCTTAGAAAAAACACACCATTACTTTGTTTAGCCATCTTTCTAGCAATAAAAGCTGCATATAAAGCTCCTAAATGTACAAAGCCAGTTGGACTAGGTGCATATCTTGTAACTATTGCTTTATCATCTAAATCTCTCTCTGGATATAATTTTTCATAATATTCAAAATCGTGTTCCGTTTTTAATAATCTATCTGCAAATTCTTTTCTATCCATAATATCCCTCTTTCCTTTAATATTATCTTATAAATAGCTTTAAAAATCAATGATAAAAGAAAAAAACTCAAATTTTTGAGTTTTATTCAGTAGTAGTTTCTTCTTCTTTACCTCCATCACCAGTATCATCATTTGCTATAGGTGGAGTTACTGGCGTTTTATCACCATCGGGCAATACACCAGAATCATCTAATACATCATCACCTTTATCATCTGTTGTATCATCACTTGAAGAATTTGATGAACCTGAACTACTTGAAGAACTACTAGAACTACTACTTGATGAATTTGTACTAGTTCCGCCACCGGCAGTCACCGTAATTGAATTAACATCTTCAATATTTGCTCCTGATGGAACACTTTGACTGATTACATATCCATTACCACCCTTAACAGTCACACTAATACCATTTCTAGAGCAGTAAGAACGTACATATTCCACTGATTGTCCAACAAAATTTGGAAGTTGAACCAAAGACTTAGAACCAGTCTCATCAGCTCCAATAACTTCTTTTTCATAAGGGGTGTTAACATCAAAACTAAATGATTTAACCACCTTAGTTTTCTTCTCACCCAAATTTTCTTTCATCGCATTAGATACAGCCTCAACACTATCATCATACAACACATAATTATAAAGCGATAAATTAGTTCCACCATAATCATATATTCTCGCGTCATAACCATTTAATTTTAATCTTTGAATACCTAAAACATCAGCCATATTATCCATACCCGCACTCTTAGAAGCAACATCTTTAAATACATTGTATAAAGATAAAATCTGATCAGTACTCATATTCGTAACCATATTATTACTAATAGTATCTAATAACTTATAAACTGTATCTAAACTATTAATATCTTTAAATTTATTCAAAAGAGCAGTAACAACTTCTTGTTGATGTTCACCACGAATAAAATCATTACTTGTATAATTTGTCCATTTAGAAGAACATTGACTTGGATTTGGATGACGATTACGAGCATAAGCCAAAGCCTGCTCACCATTTAATGTCTGCAAACCTTTTTCAATATATACAGTATTTTCTCCCCACTGACGTTTACTATTTTGTTCACATAAATTATATGGGACATCAATTTCAACCCCACCTAATGTATCGACAAGTTGAACAACGCCTGCAAAATTTATCTTCACATAATAATCAATATTAACATCTAAGAAATTCTCAATTGTATTCATCATACATGTCTCGCCTTTCCAAGCCGCATGTGTAATTTTATTTTTTCTTTGTCCAGAAAAACATGCAATTGGAACATAAGAATCTCTTGGTATACTCAAAATAGTTGTACTAAGTGTCTTTGGATTAAAAGTAATAAGCATAAGTGAATCACCATTAAATGATCCATTTTGAATACCTTCTGCATCCGAATCAACACCCATTAATAAAACTGTAAAAGGTTCAGTAATAGCCTTCGTATTCGTACTATCATCACTACTACTTTCATCCTTAACCTTTTTAGATTGCGTTAATAAAACCTTAGTCTTATCACCAATATCTTCATAACCTTCCATACTTCCAAACATTACTGAATAATTAGTAGGTAAAAATATATAATCAATCTCACCAGAGTCTAAAGCATCTATCAAAGCAATATAACTATCATATTCTTTAGTTTTATTGTCAAGTTTTTGTTCTTCAATTACCTCTTTTGGAATTATATTTCCTTCATAACTAGTATCATCATTTAAAATACCAATTTCTGAATCTCCAATATCTTTAATACTTTCAGCTTCATTATCCTTTAAAGTTACTAAACTAGCTGAATAAGTTGTATAACCAGAAGTATCACTTACTTTAGCTAAAGTACCATAAACCTTATCTACATTATAAGCGGCAAAAATACCAATACCACCAATTAACAACATTAAAATAATTACAATCGTAAGCTTTACTTTTTTATATTTATTTAAAAATCTAAGACATAAAATAAATAAAATTAAACTAACAATTCCAAGTCCAATCGAACCAAACAGTCTTAAATTATTCTCTACATTATTCAATTTTGAGATAGAAAAGATAAAATATCCTACCCCACCAAATAAAACTAAAATACTTATTATACTTATAAAAAATGCTAATTTATGCTTAGTAAGTTTCTTCATACAAATCCTCCTCGCATACTATATAAGTATAACCTATATTTTTATTTTTAACAAGGTCTCCAATAAAAAAAATAAAAGTTCATTTCTAATTATCTAACATTATTATATCCATTTTTATTATTCTAATATTTTTTATTTATTGTCACACATTTGACAATATAATAAAGACAAAAAACAAAATATGAAAACTGATACGTTTTTAAAGAAAAAAGAAACTCTATCACTAGAATTCCTTTATATTTCAATGGAGGGCCTAGTCGGATTTGAACCAACGATCAGGGAGTTGCAGTCCCATGCCTTACCACTTGGCTATAGACCCGGTTAAAAGGTTGAAATGTAAGAGAATTACTAGAAATTTTTAAAATTTAAAAACTTCATCGGCTTCAACCACACCGAAGTACTTGTGCACCATTTATAAAAAATGGCTAAAATTGCAACAGCACACATTGTAAAAACAGGCAAAGTAAAATTTTCTACAACACGTGCTAAGCAATATTATTTTATTATATTTTAAAACGCTTGTCAATAATTGTCGAATTTTTATATCAAAATTTTTATTCAATGTAAATAACCTATATAATATTATATGTAAATAGCAAAATAAATAGTAAAAATATTACTATTTATTTCTAAGTTTAGCTCCCAATTTATCCTCAACTTTAACTATAATATTGTTAAACACTTCCATAACCTCTTCTTCACTTAAAGTCTTAACCGGTGAAGAAAATGTTAATGAATAAGCTAAAGACCTCTCATCAGAGCCTACATTTTCTCCTTCATATACATCAAATAACTGAATATCCGTCAAAAGCCTTCCGCCAGCTTTTCTAATAACATCAATAACCATATCAGATGTAACATCTTTTTTAACAGCAAAAGCCATATCTTTAATAACTAAAGGATACTTTGGCGCTTCTTTAAACTTAATCGGCTTAACTTCATTCATCAAAGCCTCTAAAGAAAGCTCAGCTACATAAATATCATCTTTAGTAAGCGTTGGATGAACCTTTCCAATAACCCCAATCATCTTTCTATCAAGCATAATCCCCGCACATATTCCAGGATGTAAATCAGGTAATTCACATTTCTCAAATGTATATCTATTTTTAAATCCCAAATAATCTAAAATATTTTGAACTACACCTTTAATCAAATAAAAATCAACCTTAACATTAACTGCATGCCACTGATTAAGTAAATAATTTCCACTCATAAGCATGCACACCTTACTCTCCTCATTATAAGAAGCATCATAAGTTTTAGCAATCTCATAAATACATATATCACTAACTTTATGATCACGGTTATATTCATAAACTTTTAAAAGCGAAGGAATTAAACTAGTTCTAATCACAGATTTATCAACACTCATTGGCAGCGGTAAAGTAATTTGATTCTTATCTTCATATTTAAAATTAGAAGCCATCTTTGGAGAAACTAAAGTATAAGTTTTAACCTCATTCAATCCCAAACTTCTAAGACGTTTAGAAATAATTTTACGATATTTAATATCAGGTGCATATACACCTTTTTTAATTGCTACATTTGGTAAAGTAGAAACTAAATTATGATAACCATAAAGTCTACCAACCTCTTCAGCAATATCATTCACATAAGGATCAATATCAAGTCTCCTAGGCGGAATAGTCGCCTTAAACTCACCATCATTATATTCAAATGCAAAACCTAAACGATTAAGCTCCGTCTTAACATCATCATCAGAAATTGTAATTCCAAGCAAACTATTAATCTCTGATGACTTAAAAGTAACAACTTTAGGCGTTTTATCAACCTTATCATGTTTAACAATGCCAGATAAAACCTTTGCCCCCGCATACTTTTCAAGTAAATGACAAGCTCTTTCAATTGCCTTCAAAGTATATTCATAACTTAAACCTTTACCATAACGAATAGATGCTTCACTTCTTAAATCAAGTCTGCTAGATGTATTTCTAATACTAACTCCATCAAATATAGCACTTTCAATTAAAATAGTCTTAGTATTATTGGTAACTTCCGTATTTTCACCACCCATAACACCAGCAATACAAACAGGCTTATCACCATCAGTAATAACAATATCATCACTACGCAAAAGCCTATCCACGCCATCTAAAGTCCTAATCTCTTCACCATCTTTCGCATTTCTAACCACAATCTTATCACCTAAAGTATCCTTATCAAAGAAATGTAAAGGCTGGCCATATTCAAGCATCACATAATTAGAAATATCAACCACATTATTTATAGAACGCATACCATAAGCAGATAATCTTCGCTTAATAAATTCAGGAGACTCACCAATCTTCACATCTGTCACCATCTTAGCTAAATAATAAGGACATTTATCAGTATCAACCTTTAAACTAAAATGATTTTGTATCTCATCTTTAATAGGCTTTGTTTTATCATCAGGTAAAGTAACTGGCCTATTTAAAATAGATCCAATTTCATAAGCAAAACCAATATGATAATAACAATCATTGTTGCGATGTTTATGAACATCAAGTTCATATAAAGTACTATCTAAACCTAAACATTCCATCGCATCCGCACCAACTTTAGCCTTATCACTAACCTCATAAATACCTTTACTATAAGTCTCTTCAGTTTTCTCTTCAAGTCCAAGTTCATAAAGTGCACAAAGCATACCATTAGACTCTACCCCTCTAATTTTACTCTTCTTAATCTCAAAATCACCAGGCAAAATAGCTCCAGGTAAAGCCACAATAACCTTTAACCCTTTTCTAACATTAGGTGCCCCGCAAACAATTTGTAAAACCTTATCTAAAACATTAACCTTACAAACATGCAAATGGTCTGAATCAGGATGCATTCCGCACTCTATTACCTCACCAATAACTAAATTATCAATATGGTTAGTAATAACCTTTTCAATATTAATGCCCGCCTTAGTTATCTTAATAGCTAACTCTTTTAAATCTTGGTCATCAATATCAATATAATCTTTAACCCATTCTAAACTAATCATTAATTAGCCTCCTTTCTATCAAAAGTTCTTCTCTCTCTTAATTCATTAGTATAAAATACTCTTAAATCGTTGATACCATACTTAATCATTGCTAAACGTTCAGCTCCAAACCCAAAAGCAAAACCACTCCACTCTTTAGGATCATAGCCACAATTTTCAAGTACCTTTGGATGAACCATTCCACCACCAGATACAGTAATCCAGCCTGTATTCTTACAAATATTACATCCTTTACCTTTACAATGATGACAACTAATATCCATCTCTACAGAAGGCTCTGTAAAAGGATAATAACTAGGTCTAAATCTCGTTTGACACTCTTCTCCAAATAAATGCTTCGCAATCACATCAAACGTACCTTTTAAATCAGATAAACTAATATTCTTATCAACAAGTAATCCCTCTATCTGCATAAATTGATGAGAATGAGTCGCATCATCATCATCTCTTCTATATGTCTTACCAGGACAAATCATTCTAATTGGAACTTCACCCTTTCCAGCTAACATCGTTCTAACTTGTACAGGTGAAGTTTGACTACGTAATAAAAGTTCGTCACCTTCGACATAAAAAGTATCCTGCGCATCTCTAGCTGGATGACCTTTAGGTAAATTAAGCATCTCAAAATTATACTCATCCTTTTCAACCTCAGGTCCATCAACCACATCATAGCCCATTGACATAAGTAATTCCTCGACATCTTCAATCATCTTCTCTAAAATACTAGGAGCCCCAACCTTAAACTCGGTAGCTGGTAAACTAATATCAATACTCTCATTTTGTAATTTTTCATTTAAAACCTTAGTATTAATTTCTTCTTTTTTACTATCTATTAAACTAGTAGCTTCATTTTTTAAACTGTTTATACTGGCTCCAAAAGACTTCTTCTCATCATTACTTAAATCTTTCATTTTAGAATATAAAGCCGTAATCTCACCTTTTTTACCTAAATATTTAGCCTTAATTTCATTAAACTCGTGCTCAGCACTTACGCCTTCTAAATCTTTTTTCAAACTACTTAAAATATCATCTAAATCCATATTCATCCTCCTAACAAAAAAATCACATCCAATAAGGACGTGATTGACGTGGTACCACCTTAATTCGTAAGTAAAACTTACCTCTGAAACTATAACGCGTCACCGATATATCTTTGCATACATAGCTCCTAAGGTGAATTCATAAAAGATTATTACTAATTTCCACCAACCACTAGCTCTCTATAAATAATTACTTTTATTACTACGTCTTAATCATCGCTTTTCAAATTTCAATATCAATTATAACATAAAATTTCCTTTTTTAAACAAAAAACTAACCAAAGTTAGCTTAATTTTTTTGAATTACTAGATAAATTCATCTGTGCTTGATATTCATTAAGTTCCACTTTCAAATTTTCAAGCGTACCCGGTTCAATCTTTTGACCAAGTGGAAAATAATATTCGTCTGCAAAAAAATTCTCTACACCGATTTGTGGATAAGCCTCAAGCATCTTTGTCTGCATATTTCCTATTTGCGAATACCCACCATGTTTTCTATTTTCATAACTACTATTCATATCACTAATTACTTCAGCTAACATTATTTTACCTCCGCTTCTGCCATAGCTTTTACCACCATTTCAGCATCATTACTAAAATAAGCTTTGTATAAAACATCTTCGCCAATCACCTTACTAATTAAATTTGTCATAATAATCTCATCTGTAAAAAAATTATTATCTACATCCCCTACCAAATTATTAGTAAGTATCTCTGTATAACCTTCATTTAAAGCAAGCAGTGAATCACTCTCATCATTAAATCCATAGTGATTATCCTTAGCTGTAATCACTCCAAGTAAACTATGCATAAGCCAGTGTCTTGCATCCGCTTCTGTAATAAGACCATAATTAATCGCAATCTCATTATTATGTGGAATGTACTTACATGGCATTTTAACTAAATACATACTCTCCCTTTTTATTTTTAAAGTCTTAAGTCGTTCTTTCAAAGTCGTCAAATCAATATCTTTAAATATCTCATGAAAGATTGTAATACGTTCTAAAAGATTATCTTTAACCTCTTCAGTTAAATTTTCATTACCATCTAGTATGACTTTGATTTCTTCAATCATAACTTAATCACCTGCTAAGTATTATATCACACACAAAAACAAAAGTATACATTTTTTCCACTTTTTTTTGACATTTATTAGACACTTATATACTTTTCATTATCAAAAAAGCCTTATTTTCTGCCACTTTACACCATTTTATTGCCTAAAATATTATTTTGTTATATAATGTGGAAAAGCAAAAAGTTTTCCACATGTTTAAAAATTTAATAATAGAAAGTGTGATGTACATGTCAAAAAAATTTTTACCAGTTATTCTAGGAACTGACGCTAACGCCTATGGTCTAGCAAGATCATTCAACGATGAATATAATGTAAAATCTCTAGCCCTTGGAACATTCCCCCTAAGAGAAACTAAAGACAGTAAAATAATTGATGTCAAAATTGTAAATAATCTAACCGACGAAAATATCTTTTTAAATACTCTTTTAGAAATAGGTAAAGAATATAAAGAAAAATATGATTATTTAATTCTTTTATCATGCGCTGAATGGTATACAAACCCAATTGTCAACAATATGGAAGCACTATCTAAATACTTTGTCTTACCATTTATGAACAAAGAATTAAAAGATAAACTAGAAGATAAAGAAAGTTTCTATAATATATGTGAAGAATATAACCTAGACTATCCTAAAACCTATATTGTTACCCAAGAAAATAAAGATAATATAACACTTCCATTCTCATATCCTGTCGCCTTAAAACCTTCAAATAGTACTCTCTACTCTAAAATAGAGTTTGAAGGAAAAGAAAAAAGCTACAAAATCAAAAATGATGAAGAACTAAATAAAACCGTAAATCAAATATTTGGTGCCGGTTATAACGGCCATATTATTGTTCAAGACTTTATCCCCGGTGCCGATGACACCATGTATGTTTTAAACTGCTATTCTAACTCAAAAGGAAAAGTCAAAATGATGTGTCTAGGTAGATGCATTTTAGAAGAACACACCCCTTACGGAATCGGCAATTATCGTGCTATAATATCAGAAGGAAACAAAGAAATTTATGAAAAAATTAAAAACTTCTTAGAAGATATAAACTACATTGGTTTCTCAAACTTCGATTTTAAATATGACTATAGAGACAAAAAATATAAACTATTTGAAATCAACATCAGACAAGGAAGAAGTAGTTATTTCACTACATCAGCTGGTCTAAACATGTCTAAATACTTAGTTGATGACTTTGTTCTAAACATAGACAAAGAAACAGAATATAACTATAATAAATTCTTGTGGCTTCATACCCCTAAAAACATCTTAAAAAAATACATCTATAATAAAGAGGTATTAAATGAAGCAAACAAACTAATCAAAGAAAAAAAATACGCTTATACTTTAAAAAATCCAAAGGATAATAGTTTAAAAAGAAATTTTTGGATAAATAGAATCTATAACAAAGATTATAAAATGTTTAAACTATATCCTCCAAAAAAGGATGATGAATAATGAATTATGAACTCGGAATAATTGGTGGCCTAGGTCCGCTTGCTAGTTGTTATTTTTACAAATTAATTACCGAAAAAACCAAAGTAACCAAAGATCAAGACCATTTAAACATAATAATATTAAGTGATGCTAAAACTCCAGATAGAACAGAATATATATTAGATAATAGTAAAGAAAGTCCTTATCCTCATTTATTAAGAGACTGTCAAACATTAGAAAAACTAGGATGTAAATTAATAAGTATTCCTTGTAATACCTCATCATATTTTCATAAAGAACTAGAAAAGCATATAAATATTCCAATTAGTAACATGATTGAAAATACCGCAAGCTATATTAAAGATAAATATAAAACTGCTGCTATTTTAGCCACTACCGGCACAATCACTTCAAAACTATATCAAAATGCTTTAGAAAAAAACGGAATAAAATATGTCTTTCCTAACCAAGAAAACGTCATGAAAATAATTTATGGTTACATAAAACAAGGAAAAGAAGTCCCAATCACCTTACTAAATGACACCATCAAAAATTTAAAATGTGATTGCTATATTCTAGGTTGTACTGAACTTTCAATATTAAAAGGAAAACTAAAATTACCAGATAACTTTATCGACCCACTAGAAATAGAGGCCGAAAAAATATTAGATTTCTTCGGCAAAGAAAGGTTGTGAAAACATGTGTGGATTTTGCGGATATATAAATAGAAAAGAAAAAAGTCACATCAAAGCCATGAATGACATGATTGCTCACCGTGGACCAGATGATGAATCTTACTACACCGATGATGAAATAGCCATGGGCTTTAGAAGATTAAGTATCATAGACCTAAAAGGCGGTAGACAGCCCATGTCTAACGAAGATGATTCAATGTACATCACCTTTAATGGTGAAATATATAACTTCAAAGAAATTAAAGAAGACTTAATTAATAAAGGTCATATCTTTAAAACAAACACCGATACTGAAGTAATCCTTCACGGATATGAAGAATATAAAGAAGAAATACTAGATAAATTAAGAGGTATGTTTGCCTTTGTAATATGGGATAAAAACACTAAAAAATTATTTGGTGCGAGAGACCATTTCGGTCAAAAACCATTCTACTACTGCACAATGCAAGGAACATTCATGTACGCCTCTGAAATAAAATCATTCTTAAAACATCCAGACTTCCTAAAAAAAGTCAACAAAGAAGCTTTAAAACCATACCTAACCTTCCAAACATCAGTATTAAATGAAACATTCTTTAAAAACGTCTATAAACTAAAACCAGGTCACTACTTCACTTATGATTTTAATACAGAAAAAATGGAAATCAATAAATATTATGAAATAGAGTTTAAACCTCAAAACCAAGATTTCGATACCTTAGTAAATGAAATAGATGAAACCATAACTAAATCAATTGACTATCACACCGTAAGTGATGTTCCCGTTGGCTCTTACCTATCAGGTGGTATTGATTCTTCATACGTTGTAAGTTATCTAAAACCAAATAAAACATTTTCAGTTGGTTTTGACTATAAAGACTTCAATGAAGTACCAATGGCTAAAGACTTATCAGACATTCTCCACATTCAAAATAAAAATGAATTAATAAATGCCGACCACTTCTTTGAAAGCATTGATAAAGTTCAGTATTATGCCGATGAACCAACCGCTAACCTATCAGCTGTCCCACTATACTTCTTATCAAAACTAGCTGTTAAAGATGTTAAAGTTGTCCTATCAGGCGAAGGAGCTGATGAATTATTTGGTGGATATACTAGTTATGATGAAGATGAAAAATTAAAAAAATATCGTAAATTACCAATGTTTATAAGAAAATTCATCAAAACCATTGTCTCACCTTTTCCAAGTTTTCACGGTAAAAACTTTTTAACCAAAGGTGGTAGTAAAATAGAAGATTACTTTGTCGGACAAGCCTTTGTCTTTGATAACAAAGAAGCCAACAAAATCTTAACTGATAACTATAAAAGTGATTTAAAATTTCAAAACATCACTAAACCATACTTTGATAAAGTAAAAGGTGCCGACGATTTAACTAAAATGCAATACTTAGATATGCACTTCTGGCTTCCAAATGACATCTTACTAAAAGCCGATAAAATGAGTATGGCCAACTCTCTAGAACTAAGAGTTCCCATCCTCGATAAAGAAGTATTCAAACTCGCAAGCTCTATTCCAACAGAATATAAACTATCTCATAATACAACTAAATACGCCTTAAGAAAAGCTGCTTCCAAAAGAATCCCAGAAGCTTGGTATAAGAGAAGAAAAAAAGGCTTCCCTGTTCCAATCATCAAATGGTTTAGAGAAGAAAAATACTATAACATAGTTAAAGAAATATTTGAAAAAGACTTCACAAAAGAATTTTTCGACCAAAAAGCCTTACTAAAAATGTTAGACGACCATTATAAGGGTAAGAAAAACTACTGTAGAAAAATTTGGACCGTCTATGTATTCCTAGTATGGTATAAAGATTTCTTTATAGATTTTGATAAACAAACCGCATAAAAACGTTAGATTATTCTCTAACGTTTTCTTCATCTTTAATAAAATCAGATTTAATTTTATTCACAATTTCTTTAATCAAAAAATCTTGATCAAGACATTCGGCAATTGAATCTGCAGCCTTCTTTAAATCCTCATCGTCACCAGCAATTTTCCATAAAAGATTTTTATCGCCAATATGCATCATCAAAATTAACTTTTCCATTTTAGAAAGTTCTTCATCACGCATAAATTTTTCTACAGGAACCTTTGTATTAATATAAATAATCTTTTTTCTTTCATCATCTGAATTAAATTCATTTATAAACTTATTCCCAAATTTACCTGTATCATCAAAATTTATCTGAACAAAATAATTTTGTCTTTCTTCCATACACCTTCCTCCTTTCTAAGAGAGACTTATCCCTCTAAATAAAACATACTTTTTTTTAACCTCATTTCCTTCTTCTATTTAAAAAAATTTGACATTTTTCTCATAATTTCATAAAATGATAACAAAGAGTAGATACTAAAGGAGGTCAATTATCTATTTTTAGCGCCAGGGCCTACTAGGCCGACGAGGATGATAGTTATCGAAATATTCGGCGGATGCTATCACGGTGGGAGCCGTTAAATATATGACAAAACATAAAATCAATATTATGTACAAAACATATATTACTAATCTAAAAAATAAAGGAGAATTTTATGTGTGGTATTGTTGGTAGCATCAGCACCAAAACAAATATAATACCTGTTCTTTTAGACGGCTTAAAAACCCTAGAATACCGTGGATATGACTCCGCTGGTTTAAGCTACATAAAAGACGGTAATTTAATGATAAATAAAGTAAAAGGTCGCGTTAAAGACCTTGAAAATCATATATCAAAAGAAAATGAATCAAATATCGGTATAGCTCATACCAGATGGGCTACCCATGGAAAGGTAAATGAAATAAACGCTCACCCTCATCATGTGGGTAATATTACCATTGTTCATAATGGTATCATTGAAAACTTTAGTAAACTAAAACATAAACTAGAAGATAAAGGATATACCTTTAAATCAGAATCCGACACTGAAATAGCCGCAGGATTACTAGATTATTATTATAAAAAATATGAAAACATAGATAAAGCTATTCAAAAATTCATGAAAAAAGTTGATGGTAGTTATGCAATATGTATGCTTATAAATGATGACCCAAACACTATCTATGTTATAAAAAAAGATAGTCCACTAATCATCGGTAAAGGCGAAAATGAAAACTATATCGCTAGCGACGTCCCAGCTATCTTAAAATACACCAAAAACTATTACATTTTAGAAGACTATGAATACGGAAAAGTAACTGCAGATAATATAAATATTTATGATAAAGAAGGAAAACTTTTAAATAAAAAATTAAAAGAATATCAAGGTAGTAATTTAACTTCAGATAAAGGTATCTATGAACACTACATGCTAAAAGAAATAATAGAACAATCTACTACCATTAGAAAAACAGTAAATCAATATATAAATAGTATAGAAGATTTATTAAAACTCCCAGATTTAACTAAATATGAAAGAATTGATATCATTGCTTGTGGAACGGCTATGCACGCTGGTCTAGCTGCAAAATATCTATTTGAAGAATATACAAACACTAAATGTGAAGTATTCTTAGCTAGTGAATATCGCTACCAAAATAACTTCTTAAATAATAAAGTATTATCAATATTTATATCACAGTCTGGTGAAACCGCCGACACACTAGCCGCTTTAAAGAAAGTTAAAGAAGCAAACTGTGATACATTAGGCATTGTAAACGTCAAAGAAAGTTCTATAGCAAGAGCCTTAGATAAAGTATTATACACAGAAGCTGGAACAGAAATAGCCGTTGCCTCAACTAAAGCTTATACTGCTCAAGTAGCCCTACTTTCTAGTTTAGCTCTAGCTCATGCCTATAGAAAAAAATCAATCAAAGAAGAAAAAATTCTTAAAATACTAGACGAGTTTAAAAGCATAAATACAATTTTAAACCCACTTTTAGAAGACACTAAAACCTATGAAAATATTGCCAAAGAAATATATGAAAAATCAGATATCTTCTATATTGGTAGAGGTCTAGACTATGCCCTAGCTATGGAAGGCTCTTTAAAATTAAAAGAAATATCTTACATTCATAGTGAAGCATACGCCGCAGGCGAATTAAAACATGGAACTATATCTTTAATAACAAAAGAAACTCCAGTATTCGCTTCAGCCACTAATAAAAAAATAAACGCTAAAACTATAAGTAACTTAAAAGAAGTCATCGCAAGAGGTGCAAACTGTTATTTAATTACCGACGAAGATATCAAAGATGATTCATTTAAACAAATTATAAAAATTAAAAAAGTAAGTATGTTTTTAAAACCATTACTTACTATAATACCTTATCAATTAATTGCTTACTATACAGCCAAATTAAAAGGCTGCGATATTGATAAACCACGTAACTTAGCTAAATCAGTTACTGTAGAATAAAACCTGAAGCCTATAAAGCCTCAGGTTTTTCTATACTTCCTGTTTCAAATCTTTAATATAAACATCTTCCTTACCATCAATAATCTTATCAATAACTATTGTTTCTATCTTATCTTTAATAATCTTAGCTATCTTTCTCGCGCCATATTCCTCATAATTAGATAATTTTAAAATTTCAAAAATAACCTCCCTAGAAATCCTAATCTTAATTTTATCTTTATATTTATCTTTAAAATCCTTTAATTGCATCCTAATAATCTTTAAAATATCATCCTCATTTAATGGATTAAAACAAATAACCTTATCTACCCTATTCATAAATGGAATAGAAAAACTATCATTAAGTCTCGATATCTTCGTATTTTTATTATTAAATCCTACATTAATTTCATGAAAACCAACATTAGATGTCATAATAATAACCACATTATCAAACCTAACCACTTTACCCTTACTATTTTTAATTTTACCATCATCTAAAACCTGTAAAAATAAATTAATAATATTCGTATGCGCTTTTTCTATCTCATCTAATATAAGTACTGAATACGGTTTATTTCTAATCTCCTCTAAAACATTCGTATTATCATCATAACCAACATACCCAGGAGGAGAACCAATAAGCTTACTTATACTATGAGCTTCTTTATATTCACTCATGTCTAATTTTATAATATTATTCTTACCAACTAAATTTTCTGCAAATATCTTAGATAAAGCCGTCTTACCAACACCAGATGGGCCACAAAACAAAAACGAATAACACTTATCATTAAACCCAAGTTTAATCTTTTTAGCCACCTTAGAAACCTCTTTAACCGCTTCATCTTGACCAATAATATTCTTGCTAAGAATTTGTTCCGTATGTTTAATTAACTTACCCTTCTCATTTAAAATCTCATAAATAGGTACCCCTGTTTTCATATTGATAACCTCAGCCACATCCATATTAGTCACCACTTGACTATGTTTTTTATATAAACTAAGTTCTAAATTATTAAGTTTATTCATAAGTTCAAACTCTTGTTTTTTATATTCACTAGCCTTTTCAAAATCATTTTTTAAAATAGATTCCTTTTTACTCTTAATAACATCTTTTAATTTTTTATTATAAAAACTATACTCCTTCAAACTTTTACTTTCCTTTAAACTACACTTAGCCGAAACCTCATCTAAAATATCAATAGACCTATCAGGTTCATTTCGGTTATATATATACTTATTAGATAAATTAATAATCAAATCAACAATATCCTCTGAAATAACAAATTTATGATACCCTTCATAAATTTCCTTTAAATTCATAAGTATACTCTTAACCGTCTCTACTTTAGGCTCTTCAATCATCACCGTTTGAAAACGTCTTTCTAACGCACTATCTTTCTCAATATACTTCTTATATTCATCTGTAGTAGTTGCCCCAATACACCTAATCTTTCCTCTAGCTAAAGCAGGTTTAAAAATATTAGATGCATCAATAGCCCCTTCTGCTCCACCCGCACCAACTAAAGTATGAATTTCATCAATAAATAAAATAATATCATCATTATCCTCAATCTCTTTTAAAATCTTATTCATTCTCTCCTCAAACTCACCACGGTACTTAGTCCCAGCCACCGATGAAGCCATATCCAAACTAATAATTCTTTTATCTCTTAAAGCAAGTGGAACTTCACCATTCACAATCATATTAGCTAACTCCTCAACAATCGCCGTCTTACCAACTCCCGCATCACCTATCAAAAGTGGATTATTTTTTCTTCTTCTACAAAGAATCTCTAAAACCCTCTTTATTTCCTCATCTCGTCCCGTTACCGGGTCCAAAAGCCCATTAATAGCCCTCTTATTCAAATCAACTCCTAACTCCTCTATAAGTAGTTTTTTATGACTTTTCTGATTAACAAGCTTATCAGTAAATTCACTATAAAGTTCATCTATATCAATATCCATACCAATTAATATTCTAATAGCTACTCCTTCACCTTCATCAAGTAAAGCCGCAAATAAATGATTAATTGTCACCACTCCATTATTATTTTCTTTCGCATCATAAGTCGCATTTTCTAGTATTCTCTTTAAAAGCGGTGTATATAAAAACCATTCACTAGGCTTACTACCCTTACCAATAATCTTAATAATCTCACTTTTAAATCTATTATAATCTAAATCGTAACTTTTTAATTTTTCACTTATCTCATTATCACCCTTTAAAATAGCCAGTAATAAATGTTCAGATGAAACATATGGATGATTCAAATCATGCATTTCCTTTTTCGCATTAACAAGCACCTTTCTTGCTTCTTCTTCAAAGTTCCCAAACATATTATAGCTCCTCTCTAATATATCCTATGTTTATATTGGTAACTCTTGAAATTTTTTATTCGCCAAAAAAAAATAAAAAAATGGGAAAACCCATTTTATTAAAACATTTTATTAAATTTACCCTAATGTATATGGATTACTTTGACTGCCATCTCCTCCTGTGATTTGTGTTTCGGATGTGAGATATAATGTAGGACGAACTACATATTTCATGTTTATAACATTAAAACTATTACCAACATTACCAATATCAGAGATGAATTGTGCAACTCCCTTAAGACTATCAGATGGAGTTTGTAACCATTCAGATTTTCCAACATACAAATAATCATTATTTTTACAACCTCCATCATAATCACTAAGTGCCGTTGATAAACAACTACTTCCTGCTGCATAGCCATAATCACTTGGATACATTAATCCTATATTCTGTTTTGTACTTGTTGAATTATCAGCATACACATTATTGCCTCTTTCTAAATCATAAGCGGTACTTGATGTTATAACAGTGGTACCTATTCCTCCTAAATAATACGTTTCCTCTGATATCATATTTTTATATGTTACATCTATACTATTATAATAATCAACATTCAAATAACTTTTTAATGACGTAATATCCCAATTATTTGAATTAGATGTATCCCATGGCATATTACCTATACTTTCATTTCTAATTATCTTTATCTTTCCATCTATTACTCCTATTATTCTCCATAACTCATTATTAAAACTAACATAATTATTTGGGATTGCACCATAATATCTAATATCACCATGTTCATCTTTATATAATTCATCTGGATTACTTGGTAGCAAGTCAGTTATTGTATCTGAACCTTTTGGCGGAAAACAAACATTATAAAGCTCGTCGATTGCCCCTTGGACATTAGTCGCCTGCATTTCACTATTACTATTATCATAAGTTGTTTGATTAGACGGAAAATATGTTTGTGCATACACCATTACTAAACTTCCTGAAATTAATCATAAAGTAAAGCCTAGTAAATATTTTTTGAAAAAATTTTTTATTTTACCCATTTTTCTTACTCCTTATTATTATGTGATAACTATCTTTGTTCAAATTATAATACTTGTCTTTTATCGGATATTGTCGTATTTAATCAAATTATAACACAATTTTCAAAAAAACTGAATATATATTCCGAATATACATTTTTTTGTAAAAACATTAAAAAAGAAGGCTTATTACCTTCTTAATTAGTCATTTTTGCTATTTCATCAATGGCGCACTGAGCATCTTCACAATCTAGTTTACTTTTAGCATTATCATAAGATAAATCAACGGCTCTTAATGTTATTAGAACGTTATAGGTACTGCTTAAGTTATTTGTACCATCTGTAACTGTGGCAACAACTGATCCATGATAATCAAAATTAACTTTTTGAGTTTGACTTTTAACTTCAACAGCTACTTCATTATCTTTTTGATAACTGCATACAATAGAAGTTCCACATCCTTCTGGGAATGTTATAATTACTGTTTTTGGATATACACCACTTTCAGTAAAGGTTGGTTTAGTTAAATTTAATGTTGTAACATTTTTGCTTTCAGTAGCTGTTTTATCATTTTCATTTGTTACTTTAACAACTATATTATAAGTTTGTCCTTGGTTTAAGTCTTCAAAAGCATAGGTATTTTTGGTCCCACCATTAACCCAAGTTTGTCCACCATCTTTTGAGTATTCATATTTGGTTATGTCTACTTGTGATGTGGCATTAGCAATTACTGTTATACTATTAGAAGTTGATGATGTTGAAATAACTAAATTTATACTGTCGTCAAACGATGATAAATCAACGTCATATGTATTACTTAACATACTTTCACCATCAGATACTGTAGCTAAAATGCTACTACTTTTAGTAAATGTAAGTTTAACAGATGAATCTTTGACCGATACTGGTTCTCCATCATCTATTTGATATGTACAAGTTAATGCATCTCTACATTCTTCTTGGAAATTAATTGTGACCTTTTTTGGCCCTTCTCCTTCTTCTTTAAATGTTGGTTCAATTAATTCTATTCTAGCACTAGCTTCATCAATAATAAATGGATTTTCTTTTGTTCCATTTCCACTAGTTATTAATGTATTTTCTGAGAGGTATAATGCTGGGACTACATAAGATTCTGTATTTGAAGCGTTAATAAAATGTACGTTTCCTGGTGTTTCAAGTTTTTGAATTACAAAAACACTATAGTTATTATCAAAATTAGGGGTAATTGTCCATGTATTACCATCTACAGGTGCGATATCATATATCCAGTTTGTTTTTATACAACTATTTGTATTGTTATTATTTAAGCTTAAGGTTCCACATTGATTTATGTTACTATTAGCATTTAAGTATTCAGAAACTGAAATTAAACCGATTTTACCACTCCATTTAATTTTTGCTTCATCATTTTTTTGATTTGTAAAATTGTCATTATTAGCAGTAATTGGTCCAACATTCCAAGAATGTGTAGTGATATTTATTTTATTTTCTCTTATTTGATTTAGGTAAGTACTATTTAGATATGAGTTTAAAATTGAATCTCTTAGAACATTACCGGAGATATTTCCATTAGTAAAGTTATCTGATGTTGCCCAAGCATTACATCCATTTTCGCTATTTTCACAGTAGGTACCTGCATTTTCGTTTCTAGAATTAGCGTCATCAAAGGCTTGCGTTGATGTACTTTCATTTCTCATTATTTTAATTGTACCATCTTTTTCTAAAGAAATAATTCTCCATAGTTCATTATTAAATCTAATATAATTGTTTGGATTTTTACCTTTAAAAACACATTTTCCTTCTTCATCCTGGTATAATCCATCGCCTTTTGTTACAACGTTTTCTGGAGTACATTCTAAAGTAGAATCTGCAATATCATATGAGTTGGTATTGAAGGCTATAGTTGCAAATGTACCATTTTCAAATTCTGCAAATAACCTGCCTTTATTTTGCACTTCTTTAGCATCTATTTTACTAATAAATTCACGAAACCTTTGTTTGATATTTTCATCTTCATTATTATTAACATAATATTGAATTGGTTTGACATCAGAATATGTATATATGATTGTTTTAGCTCCCATGTTTTTCATGAAATCATCACAAAAAGTATCAGTTATGCCGGCTTCAATATTACATCTATTATTAGAGTAAACTAAAACATAAGGCTTTTCTACAGATAGTTGACTATATAAGTCATATTCATTGGTTGTTAAATAGTTTGAAACAGAGGATAAATCATAAATTGATTCAACATTGTTATGGTTGTAACTAGCTTTGTAATTGTTGGTTAAATTGCTGAATTGAATGAAAAGTACTATTAATATTGTTAAAACAAATGTTGAAACTATTAAGGCTTCAGCTAATAAAAATCCTTTTTCATTTTTCATATTTATCCTCTTTTCTATTTTATATGTTTAAATTGGATAACAACGATTTCCTGATACTGTATATCCTGATGGACATGAATAGTATGCAGGGTGATGAGTTGCGCTTGTGGTTGACGTTTTTCTGCATTGAGATCCAACAAGTGTGCCTGATGAGCATGAATAATAAGCTGGCTTAGTTCTAACACAATTATTGTGGCAATTCATATATTGGGTAGATTCTGAACAAGCTCCACATACTTCTTGTAGTTTTGTCACTGTCCATCCAGGATAATTTTGAGCTTTACAATTATAATTTGTACAATTACCATTATTTACGCCATCAGTACAGTGGCAGCCGCCTGTTACCGTATAGGTGATTCTTTGTGCGCTATGGTAAGTTGCTTTGGTATAAGTTGTTTTAGAACATCTTGTACTACTTCCACTACCTGACTTTGTATAGCCACTTGGGCATGTCCATCTTTCAGCATTATATGTTGCATAAATCCATATAACTACATTGTAACTACTGCTAACACTATTGGTTCCATCACTTACTCTAGCAATTACTGTACCATCAGCAGTAAAATTAACTTTAGCTGTTTTACCTGTTACTTCTACTTCCTGTCCATTATCTTTTTTGTAATAACATGTAAAGGTATCACCACAGCCACCAGGATATGTTATAGTGACTACTTTAGGTTTTCTTCCACTTTCAGAGAAACTAGGAAGGGTAATGGTTTTGGTAGTAGCTCTTTTTGTTGTTGTGGCTGTTTTTCCACTTTCACTGGTTACTCTTAGGGTTATAGTATAGGTTGTTCCTTGTTTTAATTTAGTGAATGTATGTATTTTGTTATCACCACCATCAATCCATGTTTTTCCACCATCTACCGAAAATTCATATTTTACGATGTCACTTAAAGCTGTGGCATTACCAATCGCGGTGATTGAATTTGTTGTAACTGTTGTAGATATGCTTAGAGTTATAACATCTTCAATGGCTCTTCCTGTTAAAGTAACATCTTCACTTATGGCATATTTTTCTTTGGCTTTTCCTACTTTTGTAGTTCCATTATACCAGCCATCTGAAACATGTTCTTTACTTGCGACAATATTTGGTAAAGTTATATTACAGCTTGTATTTCCAGCTAGGATTGTACAACTTTTTGAAGTACTATCTATTGAACTTACATTTTCTCCTTTGACAAATTTGGCAGTTACTTTTTTATTTTTTAAAGTTACACTATTATTTTTTGCTGAGGAGATATTTCCTGCTCTATCTTTAACAAATACATAATATGTCCCTTGATTTTTTGGTATGTTAAAAGTGGCTTCTTCACTTGCTTGAATATCAGCTTTAATCCATTTTTCATCATCTTCACTTGGGGTTTTATTTGTTTCACTTACATAGTATCCTGATATACCACTAACATAGTCAATTGCTTTAATTTGAACTTTAGAATTTGGTGCGACTGATACACTATTTATGGTAGGTGTTTCATTATCTATATTGATAATGTCTGTTTCTCCTGTAATTATATTTGCTCCAACAGCTCTAGCTCTCAAAGTTGATATTTGTTTAAATGGTTCTAATTCATAGTTTTCTTCAGTAGCATTTTGCCATTCTCCATCATCTATTTGATATTGATAAGTATAACCGTCACCTAATTTTGGATAGGAAATTATTACATTTCTTTCATGTACCCATTTATTACCACTTGGATTTATAATGAAGTTTATTTTATATATCATAGAAGTTGCATCACATTCATCTTTGTTTGTTATTTCATAAGTTATATTACCATTTTCTTCTACTATTACCTTTATTGTTTTATCAGATATATCTTCACCAGTATCAACATCAATAACAGGTTCATTTAATTTTCCATCATTTATTAAATCTCTAATTGGTATACAGTAAGTTCCGTATTTATCTGAGCTAATATTTTCATCAATATAGTCTTGGGCAGCATCAAATATTAAATCATCTCCAATGCTTCCTGCTTTATCACTATTTTCAGCTATTCTATTAATGATTGTTGGCATTATTAATAGTAATAATAAAGAAATTACTACTATTACTCCTAATATTTCAGCTAATGTAAATCCTTTTTTATTCATTTCTTTCACCC
>CALVRQ010000054.1 GCA_944358685.1 uncultured Bacilli bacterium | reverse complement strand
ATAATGAAGAAAAAAAATCGCATTAAAATAGAAGTAATAAAACATTAAATATAAAAAAAAACGACATAAATTTAAAAAAAATAAAATAAAATAAAAAAGAGGTGAAGATATGAGCTTATCAAAATATAACGAAACTATAGATTGGAATTATTTACAAAAACATTCAGAAGATTCGAGCTACGATAGAAAAAGTGCGAAAGTTGATAATAAACTTTTGGCAAATACAATATCTTCATTCGCAAATGCAAATGGAGGATTAATTTCAGTTGGTATAGAAGATGATGGAACAATAACAGGATTTGAAAATGTTAGTGAAAATAAATATAGGCAATTTTTAAAAATATTATCCAACACATACTTTAAATCGATTCCTAATTGCAAAATTGAAACGATTTATGTAAAAAATAAAAATAATAATGACGATAAAATTTTATTATTTCATATTGCTCCAAGTACTAATAAAGTTATTAGAAATAGTAAGGATGAGGTATATTTAAGGCAAGCAGATAGCTCTAATAAACTTGATAGTGACCAAATAAAAATATTGGAATATGAAAGAAATGAAATGGATTTTGAAGATGAAATCGTCAAAAGAGCTACGCTTGATGATATTGACGAAGAAATGGTACAAATGTATAGAGAAAGATTAAATTCAACACAAACAACTCATGACTTATTAAAAGCAAGAAAATTTATTGTTAAAGAAAATGACAAAGAATATATTACTAATGCTGGGGTTCTCCTTTTCGCAAAAGATCCTTCTTTATTTTTACCATGTGCAAGAGTAAGAATTTTAAAAATAGAAGGCACAGAAATGCAAACAGGCGCTAATATGAATGTTGTTAAAGATATTACATTTTCTTTACCATTATATAAAGTAATTACTCAAGCAGAAGAATTTATAAAAACTCAATTAAGAGATTTTAACCATCTAGGACCAGATGGAAAATTTGTTTCTATTCCAGAATATCCAGAATTTGCTTGGACAGAAGGATTAGTAAATGCTGTAACACATCGAAATTATTCTATTTCTGGAGAACATATTAAAGTAATGCTATATGATGATAGGCTTGAAATAATTAGTCCAGGAAAATTACCGGGTTTAATAACATTAGATACCATGAAAATAGAAAGGTTTTCAAGAAATCCTCAAATTTCTAGAGTTTTATTTGAATTAAACTTGGTAAAAGAACTAAACGAAGGAGTAAAAAGAATATATAGAGAAATGAAAGAATTTTTTCTAGATGATCCAGAGTATTCAGAGCCAAACGGAAGATCAGTAAAATTGGTTTTGAGAAACAATATAGTAATGAGAAGTAAGAGAAAAACAGAAACACTTTTAAAAAATGATATTTTAAATAATAATTGGCAAGGATTAAATGAACTCGAAAAACAAATGATACTAGCTATACATGATAGAGGTAAAATGACCACCTCAGAACTTTCAGAATTAATATCTAGAGATAGAAAAACAGTTCAAAGAAAATTAAAAAAATTACAAGATTTAGATTTAATTACATGGATTGGAACATCTAATAAAGATCCAAGAAAAGTATACGTTATAAAAAAATAAGCAACTATTTGAAAAATATTTTAAACTAGCTTTTCCTTTAAGTTTTGTTATACTTTGTGACTGATATATGATATAGTTTAACTTATATGTAATTATATAAATTATTAACTTTCAATTTTTTCTATAATTGCTGATTTATATTCTATAAATTTCTATCAGTCATTTTTAACACAACCTTCCTTTAAAAAAAACACATTTTATAGTATAATACTTACTGGTGATGAAAAAATGAGTTTAACCGCAGGAATTGTTGGCCTACCAAACGTTGGTAAATCAACCTTATTTAATGCAATAACAAAACAAAATATTTTAGCTGCAAACTACCCTTTCGCAACCATTGAACCAAATGTCGGAATGGTAACCGTTCCAGATGAAAGAGTAGAACTTCTAGCAAATATGTATAAACCAAAAAAAACTATTCCAGCCACCTTTGAATTTACTGACATAGCAGGTCTAGTTGAAGGTGCCTCTAAAGGTGAAGGTTTAGGTAATAAATTCTTATCTCATATAAGAGAAGTCGATGCCATCTGTGAAGTAGTTAGATGTTTTGAAGATTCAAATATTACCCATGTATCAGGTAAAGTTGATCCAATTAGAGATACTGAAGTAATTAACGTTGAACTAGAACTAGCCGACTTAGAGGTAATTGAAAATAGATTAAACAAAATGGGAAAAAAAGCCAGACTTGCAAATGATAAAGAAGCTCTAAAAGAAGCTGAACTACTAGAAAAAATAAAAGAAAATCTAGAAAAAAATATTAACCCAGGAAATTTAGATTTAACAGAAGAAGAATTAAAAATATTAAAACCATTCAATCTATTAACATTAAAACCAATCATATATGTAGCTAACGTTAATGAAGAAGATATAATAAAAGAAAATAATTATGTTAAAACTTTAAGAGAATATGCCACAAAAGAAAAAGCCGAAGTTGTAGTTATATGTGCAAAAATAGAAGCTGAACTATCCGAACTAGATGAAGAAGATAAAAAAGAATTATTAAATGACTTAGGAATCCAAGAAAGTGGCCTAGATAAATTAATTAAATCATCTTATAAACTTCTAGGACTTTCAACATACCTAACC
>CALVRQ010000053.1 GCA_944358685.1 uncultured Bacilli bacterium | reverse complement strand
AAGTCCACTTGCACTATTGTCATAAGTAGTTTGATTAGATGGAAAGTATGTCTCCGCATATACCATTACTAAACTTCCTGAAATTAATCCTAATGTAAATCCTATGAGATATTTTCTAGAAAATACTTTTATTTTGTCTTTCATTTTAACTCATTTCCTTTCGTTTTACTATAATAAATATACTACATTTTGAATTAATTGTCTATGTTTTATTTCGCTTTGATAGTAAAGACTTTACTTTCGTTAAAATATAAAATAATTTTAAAGTATTTTTGGAGGTAAGGTTATGAAATTGTGTGAAAATTTGGCAATTAATTTAAAGTTTTATAGAAAACAGTATAATTTATCTCAGGAAAAGTTTTCAGAAATTTTAGGTACTACGCTTTCTTACTTGAATCAGATTGAAAATGGGAAAGTTGATGTAAAGTGCTCAACGATTGATAAATTTGCGAGTAATATAAATAATTATGATAAAAAAGCTAAGTTAAAATCTGAAGATTTAGTAATTTATGATAAAACGCATATAACTCATTTTTCAAGAATTGATGAAAGAAAAAAGTTATAGAATTTTTATGTTTCTATAACTTTTTTTATAACAATTAAATTTCACCAATATATTCAAGTAGTTTTAAGAACATTTTGACGAATTTTTTATCTAATCCTACTTTACTTAATTTACGGATAGCAATTCTCTTTTTCTTGATTGGATCTTTACCAAATAAAATTGAATCTATTTTTTCTTTCATTTCAGTAGAGATTTTTAAATCACTAATGATTCGTTCAATATCTTCATTGATTAATCTTAGGGCATCAATTTCAATGTCTTTTCCTTTACAGCTAATTGTTAGTTGTCCAACTGTAGGAACATCATTTATTTCAATTATGAAGTTTGGTCCATCAATATATGTTTTTAATGAAAGTGATGTTTCATTTATATAGGCACTAACATCTTCAGTTCTTTTGGTGTTTCTAAAGATTATTTTATAATTACGTTTTTCTGGGATAATACCACTTTTCCCTTGGACTGCTCTAATTACAACGCTATAATTGTTTGGCATATATGTATAATCTATTTGGGTTAATAAGTAATAGTCTTTACGGTACAGGTCACTTTCACCATCATCTTCAAATAAGGTATATGAATTGCTTTGACCTGGGAAGATGTTTATTTCCATATCAGTTGGTGGAGTTGTATCATTAATGTTTTGGTTATTACTTAATGGTATAATTGCGCCTGACTTGGCAAATACAGGATAATCTTCATCCCTAAAGAAACTTATATAACTTTTACCACCCGGGAATTTTTTACCAGTTACATAATCATACCAAGTACCTTCTGGAAGATAGAAATTATGTACAACACGATTCATGACTTCATCTTTTTGGGTAATAATTGGAGCAATTAATAATGATGACCCAAAGAAGTATTCATTACGATATAAAACATCATCATAAAAACTTGGTTTTAAATAGTAAAGTGGTTTTATTAATTGGTCACCAAATTTATGATATTTGTAAGCTTCACTATAGATATAAGGAATTAATTTATGTCTTAAGTGTAGATAATCCTTGGCAATGGTGTATGTTTTAATATCCCATCTCCATGGCTCTCTTTTATAGTAGCGTCCTTTATCAACTCCAAATTTTAAAATTGGTGAGAAAACTCCTAGTTGGATGGATCTTAGATAAAGTTCATTATCTTCTGTTCCTTTGAAGTAGCCACTGACATCATGGGCAACAAAAGGTGCGCCGTTGTTGAAACTATTATTATTATAAAATGGAATTTTCCTTAATGTACTCCAACTAACTTCAGTTTTACCTGAATATAAAACTGGATAACGATGTGGCGCAATTGTTTTTTCTTCAGACAGTAATAGTGGTCTTCTTTTGAAATTTCTTTGCATATCATAAAAATGATAATGTTTTAATAAGGTTAATTCATTTATGTTTTGAGAATTTTCTAAGTCTAACCAATAGAAGTCAACACCTAAAGCGTCTAGTGGATGAATAAATAATTTAAAGTAAACATCAACAAATTTGGGATCTAATACATTGTATGGTATTTTTCCACTTTTATCGGCTTGAATATATTTTAATGCTTCATTATAATATGTATCAATATTATAAATTCCTGATGTTGGATCAATACTTAAACCAATTCTAATGTTTTTACTATGAAGATAGTCTATCATTGCTTTTGGATTTGTAAAGTATTTGTCATTAAAAGTAAAACCAGTTCTCAAATGTTTATCTTTTAATTTTATACGTTTGTGCCAATCCTTATCTAAAACAACGATTGAAAGTGGAATGTCATTTCTTTCAAAATTGTCAATTAAAGTTTTTAATTCTAAGTCATCATAATTTTCATTACTACTCCACCAATTGCCTAAAGCATATCTTGGAGGAAGGGCTGGATAGCCGGTTATTTGATAGTAATCTTTTAGGGCTTCTTCAAAATCTTTATTATACATGAATAGATATGTGTCTATTCTAAGTTCATTGTTTGCTGAGGTTGTGCCATCTTCGTTGAAGATTAAAGATGAAGTATCATCAATACTTGCCATACCTTCGGCAGAGTATAATCCTTTATCTTTTAGTCCTCCTTTAGCTAGAGAACTATTTGGTAAGCCAAAATTTCTTACTTCTAGATGTCCATAGTACCAATAGCGATCAGTGTTTAAAAGTTCTACTTTTAAATTAGCAGCAGGATTTGCTTTACCACCTAAAAATGATTTACCTTTGATATATGTTAATTTAAAGTATTTTGTAGTTATAATTATGAAATTTGTATCTTCTTTTAAATTGAATTCAGGGGTTTTTAAATCACGATACAAAACAAGTTCAGTCGGTTCATCGACAAAATGACCATTATCATTATATTCTAACCTGATTAATCTTTCAGTTAAAACTGTAAAGCGATAGTTAGGTCCTTGAATTATATTATTTTTATTGGCTATGGCTCTTTTAGTATCTAGTGTAAATTGCTCTCCTAAGTTATACATTAGTATCTCTCCTTATTCTTTTATATTTCATCTATTTGCATAAAGTTAGTGTGTTTTACTTGTTTAAATGGGTAACCACCGGTTATGATGATTTTATCACCTTTATTTAATTTGAAAGTTGTGGCAAGGCTTTTTTTGACATTATCTGTTAATTCATCTAAAGTATTGCCTTCGGCTGTTACTGGAAGAACTCCAAAGTGTAATTGCAGGCTTTTTACGACGCTTGAATTTGAAGTTGCTGCAATTATTGGACAAGGTGGTTTTAATTGACTAATTCTTCTAGCCGTTTTTCCAAAGTTAGTGGCAACTAGAATAGCCTTACAATCAAGTTCGTTGGCTCCTAAAACAACACTTGATGAAACTGTGGCAGTTATACTTTTTTGTTTTTCATTTAATGAATTGCGAAAGAAATATCCATAGTCGATACTATCTTCTGATTCCCTAATTATTTTACTAACAATTCTAACTGTATCAATTGGATGGGCTCCAATCGTGGTTTCACTTGTAAGCATGATGGCGTCGATGGCCTCAGAAACTAGTGTTGAAAGGTCTGATACTTCAGCACGGTTTGGTACAGCTTTTCTAGTTAAGAAACTATTGAATTCTGCAGTTATAACTATTAAACAACCTTTTTGATAACATTTGTGAATAATTTTTTTCTGAATGTTTGGTACTATTTCAATAGGCATTTCAATACCTAAATCTCCTCTATCTAGTATTATTCCATCAGCAATGTTTATGATGTTATCAATGTCGTCAACAGCTCTTTTGTTTTCTATTTTGGCAAGAAGGCCAATGTGCTCGTTTTTAAGTTCAATTAATAAATCATTTATTTCGAGGACA
>CALVRQ010000052.1 GCA_944358685.1 uncultured Bacilli bacterium | reverse complement strand
ATCTAAGCGGGAAGCCAGCTTCAAGATGAGTTTTCCCATTTGTATAAAGTAAGATTCCAGAAAGACTATCTGGTTGATAGGCTGGAGGTGGAAGCATGGCAACATGTTGAGCTGACCAGTACTAATAGATCGAGGATTTAATCCTATTAATTGTTTCTCTAATGAGATATTTGGCACATTATCATGTTTTCAGAGAATTATTTCTCTTATTTGGTTTGTAACGATAGCGAAGTGGATACACCTGTTCCCATCCCGAACACAGAAGTTAAGCACTTCAGCGCCGATTGTAGTGTAAGCGAGAGTAGGACGTTGCAAATCTTTTTTTTGTATTTTAAAGGGTATATCTAGGATGATATATCTTTTTTTGAGAATAAAAAAAGTATTAAATTTATTAATACATTTTTTCATATTTATCTTCTTTATTTTCTTCAATACAAAGTTTGTACATATCTACACCTAATATTAAAGACAATCTCCATAATGTTCCAATCGAAAATGTCTGATGAACATTGTTTTCAATGTTAGATATAAATTGTTTTGAGTAATTAGCTTCTTCGGCTAATTTGGCTTGAGTTATACCTTTTGCTTTACGATATTTTCTAACATTTTTACCGATAAAGCCATATACATAATTTTCATCTTTTCTATCAAACTGCATATAATCACCATCTATTAATATTTTGCCATATTTTGGTAATTCTTTGGTGTCATTGTTCGTAGCACCGTTTTTTGTATTAGCTAGATGTTTATATTATATTTTACTTTTGAATTATTTTAAAAATTATATAAAACTATTGTGTTAAATCTTTAATTTTTGATATACTATTATTGGTGATTTTATGGAATATAAATTAACAACGCGAAGTGAGATGGATACGATTGAACTTGCACAAAATATGGAATCAGAAAAATTCCCTAACATGGTTATTTGTTTAAATGGTGAGCTTGGGAGTGGTAAGACTGTTTTTACTAAGGGTTTTGCGAATGCACTTGGTATAGAAGAAACTGTTACGTCACCTACGTTTAATATTATAAAGGAGTATGATGGTGAGTTACCTTTATATCATATGGATGTTTACAGACTAGATGGAAATACTGAGGGTGTAGGTATTGAGGAATATTTTTCTAAAGGTGGAGTTGTTATTATTGAATGGGCGGATACAATTAAGGATATTTTACCTGAAAATAGATTGGATATTAAATTTAAAATTGCAGGAGAAAATTCTAGAGTTTTAGTAATTACTCCTCATGGCAAAGAATACGAAGAATTATGTGAGGCCGTACTTTGAAATATTTATTTATTGATTCAGCGACTACTAATTTGGTAGTCGCTATTATTAACGATGGTAAAATAGCTTATATGTATGATAATAACGATGGTCATGATACATCTAGTAAGATGATGCCAGTTTTGGCAGAAGCTTTTGATAGTGCTGGTTTAAAGCCACAAGATATTGATAAAATATTTGTGGTTAATGGACCAGGTTCTTTTACAGGAATTAGGGTTGGCCTTACGGTAGCTAAAACTATGGCTTATACATTGAATATTCCTATTGTTTCAGTTTCTTCTTTGGAGGTTATGGCGAGTGGTAAGGCAGGCACTGCATTAATTAATGCAAGAAGGGGCTATGTATTTGCTGGTAGCTATGATGAAAATTAGGGTGTGATATACCCTGATAGTTATGTTTTAATGAGTGATGAATTAAATAAGCCATATATTAGTTATGATAGTTTTGATTTTGATACGTTGAAACCATATATTGATGTTTTGAAGGTAATAAGGAAACATGAGAATGATAAACCAGTTAATCCACATGCTATAAAACCTAACTATTTAAAAATGACAGAAGCTGAGGAAAATTTGAAGAAACATGATAGAGAGAGTTAGTGATTTTAATTTAGTTTTACCATTTATTAAGAAATATTTTCCTGATTTTCTTTTGCAAGATGATCCATTTGAAAAAATGCTATGTTTTAAAAAGAATGGGATAATTGTTGGGATTATTTCTTATAGTATTATTTATGAACGAGCCGAACTTAATTATATTGTTACAGATGTTGCTTATCGAGGAAGAGGTATTGCGCAAAAATTATTTGATGATGCGATTGATGATTTAAAAAATAATATGGTGGAAAACTTTAGTTTAGAAGTAAATATTAATAATAAGAGGGCGATTAAGTTTTATTTGAAAAATGGATTTGAAATAAAAGCGATTAGGAACAATTATTATGAAAGTGATGATGCATATTTAATGGTTTTGGAGGTGAAGTAATGTATATTTTAGCGATTGAATCAAGCTGTGATGAGACGAGTGTTAGTATTATAAAAGATGGATGTGAAGAGATTAGTACGGTTGTTTTATCACAAATAGATACACATAGGAATTATGGTGGAGTGGTACCGGAGATTGCAAGTAGAATGCATGTTGAAAATATTACGATAGTGATTGATGATGCTTTAAAAAAAGTAAATATGAAAATGGATGATATAGATGCAATTGCGGTGACTTATGGTCCTGGTCTTATTGGGTCTTTACTTGTTGGTTTAATGGCGGCTAAAACGTTAGCGTTTATTTATAATAAACCATTAATACCAGTTCATCATATTGCAGGACATATATATGCGAATAATTTAGTTAAAAGATTAGAATTTCCGTTGATTGCTTTAGTTGTAAGTGGTGGACATACTGAGCTTGTTTATATGAAAGAGGATTATAGTTTTGAAAAATTAGGTGGTACTTTAGATGATGCGGTTGGCGAAGCTTATGATAAAGTGGCTAGAGTGATTGGTGTACCTTATCCAGGCGGACCAATGGTCGATAAACTGGCCTTTGAAGGTGAAGATACATATGATTTACCTTTACCACTTGATGATGATAGTTATAATTTTAGTTTTAGTGGTTTAAAGAGTGCGGTAATTAATTTAGCGCATAATGAAGTGCAAAGAGGTAATAAGATTAATTCAGCTAATATGGCTTGTTCTTTTCAAAATAGAGTTGTAAAAATTTTAGTTAAGAAGACAATGAAGGCTTTAAAAGATTATAAGGTTAAAAATTTAATAGTTGCTGGTGGAGTGGCAGCTAATAAGGGACTTAGAGAAGCATTAACTAAGGCATGTGAAAAGAATGAAATTAATTTAATTATCCCTGAGATGAAGTACTGCACTGATAATGCCGCAATGATTGGAGCGGCAGGATATTATGCTTATAAAAGAGGAGATATTGCTGGGCTTGATTTGAATGCGAAGGCAGTTTTACCTTTAAAATAAAAAATGTTAAAGTTATTAGCTTTAGCATTTTTTTATATACTAGGAATTTGCTTTGTAAAAAAAATGTTTACAAGAACAAATGTTTGTGATATACTGAATACACCAAAGATTGAAGGTGATGATATGAAAATACTAAAAGGCTATGTATTTAGAAT
>CALVRQ010000051.1 GCA_944358685.1 uncultured Bacilli bacterium | reverse complement strand
AAGAAAAATTAAAAAAATTAGATTATGATAACTCAGCACCAAAGGATAAGGATGGAAATTTAATTGACTTTAATAAGGATCTACTTAATAATAATTCTAATATTTATCAAAAGCATCAGAAAAAAAGGGACGAAAAAAGAGATAAAATTAAAAAAATACGAGAAAGAGCAAAAGAAGAAACTTGTCACAAGAAAATAATGGATGAATTTAATGTATCTAGAAATACATTAAAAAAATACATAAAGATGACAGATGAAGAAGTAGAAAAAATATCTTCTGTAAATGTTACAAAAGAAAATAGAATACTAGATAATTTCACAAATATGATATATAAAATGTTATTGAATAAAGTTCCCTTAGAATATATAATCGAATACATAATTCAAAAAGGATATTCAGCTTCTGTAGGAACTTTAAAAGGATATATATTAAGTTTGATAAAGAATAATCATCTATCTTATAATTGTTCATCGTTAATATTTGATAAATATACATATCCAGAAGATACTGTTGTAATTACCAGATTAGAACTTCTAAAAAATATTTTAACAATAGATGAAAAGAAAAAAAATAAAGATATTGAAAAATACATTGAAATCATTAAAGCTAAATATCCTATAGTCAGGGAAGTTCAAGATATCTTTTATGATTTTCATCAAGTAATGTTTGGAAATAAACCAAATGAATTAGATAAGTTTATTGAAAAATACAATTCAAAAATAAATTCATTTTGTAATGGCTTAAAAAAAGATATTGCCCCCGTTAAAAACGCAATATCTAATGAGATAAATTCTGGATTTGTTGAAGGTAACAACAACAAATTTAAGCTCATCAAAAGAATTGTATATGGAAAACAAAAATTAGTCAACCTTTTCAAAAAAAGTTATTTATGTTTTTTAGCAACTTTAGATAATTTCTCTATAACGGAAATTGTAAATCAGTTTTTGGAAAACTAAAACTATCTATAATTTCAATGTTGGAATACTTAAACTTGCGGAAGAGCCCTTATTGGTAATAGCAATAAAACTATGACACTCTTTCATCTCTGATTGAGTGTCCATCCTAATTTATTAGAGGCGGCATTCACTTTCGGAATTGAATGTTCCTCTTTTTTATTTTATGCAAGTTTTCTTGCTTACATACTAATAATAACATAAAAGTGAACTTTTTTCAAGTTCTTCTATATAGACTTTAAATAAAATTTGAAGTTCCCATAAAAATATAGATGGGAAATAAGTCATTGAAACTATAATGTTTAGTCAAGGGCGAACGCTAAGTGAGTTTACTATACCCTTGACTAAACACATCATAATAAAATATATATGCCACCAAAGTTTATCTTTGGTGGTTATTAATTTGACTTATTTATTTTTTTGCTTAAGATATAACTCGTTGGTTTATTTGTCATTTTTAGAAAGTGAGGTCATTTTATATGACAAGTTATAACCATCTATCAAAAGAACAAAGAAATATTATTGAACATCTTATAGGAATAAACAAAAATTTTGTATATATTGGTAAATCTGTTAATGTTGATAGAACCACTATATCTAAAGAAATCAGAAGAAACAGATATGTTAAAAGTAATTTTTATGAACCTTTTGACCAACAAGGTATTAATTCTACTATAAGCAAATGTAATAAACTTAAAAAACCACCATATGTGTGTAATAACTGTCCTAATAAAAGATATTGTACTAACCACAAACTTTACTATAACGCCAATATCGCACATAATCATAGTACTCAAATTTTATCACAGTCTCGATGTGGGGTTGATATACTTCCTGAAACAATTGATGAAATCGAAAATTCTATTGTTCCTCTTATTAAAGACAAAAAACAAAGCGTCAATCAAGTATATGCCAATCACAAAGATATTTTATATTTTTGTAAAACTACTTTCTATAAATATGTTAATTTAGGTGTCTTTTCCCTAACCAACATGGATTTACCTAAAAAAGTTAAATACAAAAAAAGAAAAGATAATAAAAATGGTAAAGACTATAAGAGAAAGCTTGCGTTACTAAATGGTCGAACTTATAATGACTTTCTTACCTTTACATCGAATCATAAAAAAATGAATATATGTGAAATGGATACTGTCGAAGGTAATAAAGGAGGTAAAGTATTTTTAACTATCATTATTAGAAAAACCAAATTTATTTTTATAAGACTTTTGGACAAAAAGAATATTGCTTCGGTCAATAAAGAAGTTGATAAACTTAAAGCCACTTTAGGCATTAAATTATTTTCTAAAATCTTTAGAATTGTTTTGACTGATAACGGTAGTGAATTCCTTGATCCTCTTAAGATAGAAATAGATTATGATTCTAAAAGAAAAACGTGTAATGTTTTTTATTGTGAGCCATATAGTTCTTATCAAAAGCCTAATATTGAAAGAAATCATGAATATATTAGAAGAATATTTCCAAAAGAAACATCACTCAATAATTTAACTCAAGCTCAAGTTCAAAGACTAGAAGTTACTATTAACCATATTCCAAGAGATGTATTAAATGGCAAAACTCATTAAAAAATGAATAAACAAAAATATCCAGAAATAATTAAAAGATTAAATTATCCACATATAGGTCCAGACGATGTTGATTTATCTTTAAAAAATATTTTGGGAGAAAAATAATGGATATAGATTATATAAACGATATATACTGGATAATAATACATTTATTTCATCATATTAAAAAAGCAAAACAATTAAGTGAATCTTCTATTGATGAAATGATGAGTTTAGCTATTGACCTATTAAGCTTACTTGAACAATATAAAGATGACAAATATGATTATTAACCAATGAAAAAACAGAAGTAAATCTTCTGCTTCTTCACTGGCAAATAAGCCAACAAACTATAACTATATAATTTAATGTACGGGAATTAAGTCGCGAAAAGACCTATTCACGTGCACTTTTTTGCATGGAATAATTTCCATTGCGATTACTAATATATCAAATTTTTTACTTCTTTGCAATAAAATTATTACCTTTTTTCTATAAATTTGGGAACTATATTCTCAAATTAATTTACTTTCTATCTTCGTGCATTAAGTATTAAATTTAATCTCTTCTATATAGACTCATAAAGTTAGAGTAATTTCAAAGTGGTGGAGCCGAGGAGAATTGAACTCCTGTCCAGAAACACTTCCAAATAAACATCTACAAGTTTAGTTAGTTAAAATCTGTCCTAGTAAAGATTAGTAACTAACAACTACTCTACTAGTAAGCCTATAAAATTCATCATTACCTCTAGGCAAAATAATGATATATCTCTCTAAAAGCGAACCCTTAAAATCCTTCGAGAGCTAAAGAATTAAAAGAGTGTACCTTGCCATCCTTAGGCAAATGATGGTACTAAATTATTATTTCTGTTTCCAGTTATATTTAAGTTTGGACTTAACGTGTCCCTCCGACTTGCCATTTATTCTTCCATATCCCTGTCGAAACCAAAACGGCCCCAATTCATAAAGCTCTTATATTATAACATATAAAAGCTTTAATGCAACATTTATTTTTTAAGTCTTGCTCTAATATTTCTCTCGATATCTCTTTTCTTAATATCTTCTCTTTTATCAAAATTTTTCTTACCTTTAGCTAAACCTATTAATACTTTAGCTCTACCATTTTTCAAATAAACTTTTAAAGGAACTATTGTATATCCCTCTAATTTAATCTTATCTCTAAATTTAAGTATTTCCTTTTTATGTAAAAGTAACTTTCTTTCTCTAGTCTCATCATGATTAAATATATTACCATTTTCATAACTACTTATATGCATATTTATAATATACATCTCACCATTTTTAACCCTTACATAACTATCTCTAATATTGGCTTTACCATGTCTTAAAGATTTAATCTCAGTACCAGTTAAAACAATACCCGCTTCTACAGTATCAAAAATTTGATAATTAAACTTTGCCTTCCTGTTTACTATTTCCATTCTTATCACCTTTTTTATATGGTATAAAATTAATTAGCCCCTTATCCTTCACTACACTTTCCACAGTAATTTCTATCGTCTCACCAAGCATATATCTTTTTTTACTATGTTTACCAACTAAACTAAATGTACTTTCATCGTAAAAATAATAATCATCATCTAAAGCATCTATCTTAATCATACCTTCAACTAAATTAGGAAGTTCTACATAAATCCCATAATTAGTAACTGTACTTATAACACCTTTATAACTCTCACCAATATGACCTTCCATATATTCAGCCATCTTCATATCATCTACATCTCGTTCACACTGTGTAGCTGCCATTTCCCTATCAGATGAATGTTTAGCCACCTCCGGTAAAGTACTATTATAATAATCTATAACCTGATTATCAATATTATGATTAAATAAATACGTCCTAAGTAATCTATGAACCGTCAAATCAGGAAATCTTCTAATCGGCGAAGTAAAATGTGTATAAAACTTACTTGCCAAACCAAAGTGTCCAATATTCACACTATCATAAACAGCTTTCTGCATACTTCTAAGAAGCATTGAAGATAATATATTATACTCCTTTTTATCTTTAAGCTGTCCTAAAATATTTTGAATAGTCTTAGGTGTAATATTTTTCATATTCGCATTAACCTTATAACCCAAAACATTGACAAAGTGTAAAAAATTCTTAATCTTTTCTTCATCAGGAAGTCCATGAACACGGTAAATAAATGGTAAATCCATATAAGCAATTGTACTAGCTACAGTCTCATTAGCCATAATCATAAAATCTTCAATCAAATTCTCACCAGTATCTTGAATTCTTCTTTGAATATCTATAGCTCTACCTTCTGCGTCAGTAATAATTTTAGGTTCCGGTACATCAAAATCAATATATCCTTTTTCCAATTTATGCTTCCTAATAATCTTTGATAATTCTTCCATTAACCTTAAATCATCTACAAATTCTGCATAACCATCAGGAATAATATTCTCATTTAAAATCTTATTTACATTCTTATAAGTCATTTGCTTTCTAGATTTAATATAACTTTCAAATATCTCACTATCCACAAGTTTTCCCTTATCGTCAATCTCCATAACACAAGAAAGCGTTAATCTAATAACATTAGGATTTAATGAACAAATACCATTTGAAAGCTGATGTGGAAGCATTGGAATAACCGTATTAGCTAAATAACTACTAGTACCACGTGCATAAGCCTCATCCCCTAAAGCCGTATTCTCTTTAACATAATGACTAACATCAGCAATATGCACTCCAAGTAAATAATTACCATTATCTAATTTCTTAATACTAATCGCATCGTCAATATCCTTAGTATCATCACCATCAATGGTAAATATTACTTCACCAGTTAAATCACGTCGACCATTAAGTTCCTCTGCACTAACCTCATCAGGAATACTATTTAACTCCTCTATCACTTCATCAGAAAAAACATCATTAATCTGATATCTTGCTGCAATTGATAAAATATCAACTCCAGGATCATCTTTATGACCTAAAATACGTATAATTTTACCTTGATAATAATTACTTTTCTCTATTTTATTTTCAATCTTTACGACAACTTTATGACCGGGAACAGCCCCTTTCGCATCTTCTTCTGGAATTTCCACAATAATATTTAATTTATCATCATCTAACTTAAGTAAATTCTTACCATCTTTCTCATAAAACTCTCCAACAAGCATATTAGTCAAATTACGTTTATTAACTCTAACCACTGCCGCTTCATGTCTTGCCTCATCAATTACCTTGATAACAACCTCATCACCATCAATAGCACCACCTACATTATCTGAAGAAACATAATAATCCCTATCTTCCCCATCAATAATAACAAAACCAAAACCTTTTCTATTAGCCGCAAAAGTACCTATTTTTTGAGATTTATCATCAAACTTCGCATATTTTCCTTTATTAGTATATCTTATCTTAAGTTCTTTAATTAATTTACTAAGTACCTCTGGTAATTGTGGAATTTCATCATCAGTTAATCGTTCTAAAATTTCATCATAAGTTAAAGCCTTATTATGATTGTTAATTATATCTAAAACTTTTTCTTCCATGGTATCAACCCCTTTATATCCATTATAAAGCAAAAAAGCTAAAAAATATAGCTTTTATTAATTTTTAATCTTTTCTTTTACATAATAGCAAATACTAAACAAACTTGCACCAATAAAAGCAACTATCATATCAAGCATCGTATCATTAACACCTGTTTCAACAACTCTTTGTGCATCTCCACCAAATAAAATGTTACAAACAAATTCAAAAGTTTCCCAAAAGAAAGCACACATCGCACTAAATGCAACTATAAATAATATTTTAAACCAAATTTTATCAATACCTTTAGGAAGAAATAACATTCCTACATAAGCTGTTAATACCCCTGAAAAAGTATGTACAACCTTATCAAATCCTTCCCATTTATTATAAAATTCAGCCGTAACCCCCATATAATGCGCTAGAAAAATAAATATAAGCCATACAAATATTACTCCGTCATTAAGTTTTTCACCAAAAAACTTATTAATTATATAAGGTAAAGTAGCAGTAAAAACTATACTTGAATCTTTTAAAATAATTACAATTCCCTTGTCTAATTCACCCATAATTGTAAAAAAAGAACAAACTAAAGTAATAATAAGTAAAACTAGATTAATTTTCTTCATGCCCAATTTCCTCCACATCTACTTGATTAATCGCATTAAACCTTTTTGTAATTTTATCAGTCGTTGTATGAATATCTTTCACATCCTTACTAACCGTTTCAATACTTCTATAAAGCTTATCCCATCTATCTTTATAACGTTTAAATTCAACATCCAAAAGTCTAAGTTCCTGATGAATAACCTTAGTATATTTATCCCTTTCAATATTCTTAATAATAATTTGTAAAGTTGTAAGTGTACTAATCAAAGTAGTTGGTCCACATATCCAAACTCTTTTTCTATAAGCATAATCTAACACATCTTGATGATAAGCATTAACCTCCGCAAAAATAGCCTCAGCAGGTAAAAAAAGTATCGCTTGATCAGTTGTCTCACCTGGAATAATATATTTAGAAGCAATTGCATCAATATGTTTCTTCATATCAGCTTTAAACTTACGTTCTGCTAGAGAATTATTAGGATTTTTCTTATCAACCATAGCTTGATAATCTTCAAGCGGAAATTTTGAATCAATTGCAATCAAACCCAAAGGTTCTGGTGCAAAAATAACACTATCAGCTATTGTTCCATTACTAAGTGTATATTGCATTCTATATATATTATCTTTGTTTTCTCCAAAAACATTCACTAAAATATGTTTTAAATTAACTTCACCAAAAATTCCCCTAGTTTTTTTATCAGTAAGTATTGATTGTAATGATACAATATCTGTAGATAATGAATCAATTTTCTTTTGAGCCTCATCAATCTTTGATAATCTCTCTAAAACCGACGTAAATGTTTTGTTAGTTTTATCAAAATTCTGATCTAACCTCTCATTTACTTTATCATTTATCAAATTTAAACGATGTTCAATTCTCTCATTTAAAACATTAAAATCATCAGACAAATTCTTGTTTATATCACTTTTAAAATCACCTAATTCTTTAACCATTTCTGTCTCTAGCTTACCAAGTCTTTCTGTAATATTAGATTCATTCACGTTTTTAGTCAAAGAAATAATTGCAACAATTAATATAACAACTAAAAGTCCAATTATAATATACTCCATACTATCAACCTCTATTCTAAGTACATTATACCCTATATAAGCAAGAAATCAAAATATATTTTATTATAACTTACATTACTATACAAAATCTATAAATATCAAACAGTTTTATAAGTTGTTGTAAAAATCCTATCATCCGTACAATATTCTAAAACATAACTATTTTCTCTCTTACATATAATCACACCCACAGTTTTATCATTAAATACCTCTTTAATATTCTTATCAACATAATTTATATATTTTCTTATTTGTCCAATATATTCTGCTTTAAATTCAGTAACCTTTAGCTCTATAACCACAAAACAATTAAATTTATAATTAAAAAGCAAAAAATCAATATAATGATAATTATCACCTATTTTAATTTTTACTTCATTACCTACATAAGTAAAACCAATACCTAGCTCCTTTAAAAAATAATCCATATTTTCTAAAATAGATTGGTGTAAAGCATATTCACTTAATTCCCCATTTGAATTATTTGCTTTAATCATTATAGGATTTTTAATTAAAGTATTAATCTTAGGTTCTTCTAATTCCTCTTTATATCCAATTCTTTCATATTCATTAGACTTTATTCTTGCTCTTAATTCCCGAACCGATAAATTTTGAACTATAGATATATTTTGATAATAATTTCTTTTTAAATCATTAGAAATATGTATTAATTCGGAATAATGACTCCAACTTAATTCGCTCGACACTGTCGAGCATTTTTGAAATATCAAATAAAATTGCCTCATCTTACGCAAATTAGAAACAGTATATCCTTTCCCAAGCTCTTTAGTTAATCTTTCAGAATACTCTTTAATTAATTTGTTACCATATTTAGCTCTCTTTTCTCCACCTTGTGCTTCAACTATTAATCTTCCAACTTCAAAATAAGCATTCAAATCACTTTTATTTTTTGAATAATCTTTGACTTTCTTATATA
>CALVRQ010000050.1 GCA_944358685.1 uncultured Bacilli bacterium | reverse complement strand
TCCAAAAATATAAATCAGAAATTTTAGCTCACAATAATGATTTACTTTCTTCAGTCAAAACAAGATAATCAAATCTTGCTTTTTTAATATAATTTTCTTATAATCTAATTGGTGATATCATGAAATCAATAAAAGAAAATATTACAAATGAAATAGTTATTAATAAATCAAGATTCATTACCACATTAATAAAAATAAATAATATAGATGAAATAAAAAACAAGCTAACAGAAATTCAAAAAACATACAAAGATGCGACCCACTACTGCTATGCCTACATTATAAATAACAAAGAAAAATGTTCCGATAATGGTGAACCAAGTGGTACAGCTGGACTACCAATTTTAAATGTTCTAAAACAAAATAATCTAACAAATATACTATGTATAGTAATAAGATACTTTGGTGGAATTAAATTAGGAGCCGGAGGCCTAATCAGAGCCTACAGTACTAGTACAAGTGAAGCTTTAAACAAAACAAAAATTGTAAATTTAATAAACGGTTATAATTTAACCATTGAATTTCCTTATGAAAACCTAAAACAAATAAATTATTTACTTAAAAATATTGATATCAAAAAAGATTACCAAACTAACATAACCTATAATTTTAATATCGAAGAAAATAAATTCAAACAAATAGAAAACGAACTAACAAAATTATGTCACATAAAAACTAAGAAGATAACCACTATCACTTCTTAGTTTTATTATCCAAAATAACCACACTACGATTGTTCAAACAAATGCCCTTAATAGCTTTTTTAAATGTCTCAAAATCAAGTTTCTTAAGTTTATCATGCATATCATAAATAGGATTTCCATAAAAATACACTTGATTTGCAATCATTGAACATATTCCCGTCGAATTTTCCGTTGATAAAATAATAGAATTTAAAATAGCTTTTTTAATCAAATTAAAATTTCCTTCATCAAAATTCATATCTTTAATCGTCTTATCAATCAAATCAATAAACTTATCCACATCATCCTTAACTGTCGCATTAAATATAACCATATAATAATCAGAAGTTGGTTCTATATAAGATGAAACAGGTGAAATCAAATTAGTATCATTCGCAAACACATCAACAATTGGAGCAATTGCTCCAAACTTTAAATCCAGTAAAAATGAAAAATATATTCTATTCAAATACTCATCCTTAATATAAGTCGGTTTTTTTACCTTATAACAAATCAAAACCTCTTTAGACAAATTATTCATATAAATAACTTCTTTTTCTTTAACTACTGTATCCGGTTCATCCTTATGTTTAATAATCACTTTAGGCCTTTTTTCGAAGTCATAATTATTATAAAATTCATGCAAAAAATTAATTGTTTCATCGACATCAACATCACCACTAATTGTCAGTACCATATTACTAGGATGATAAAAAGTATTATAACAATTATATAAATCCTCTTTAGTAATTGAATTAATATCCTCTAAACTACCCAAAACGGTATTTTTAAAATCTAAATTATGAAAAGTATTAAGTAAACATCTATCATAAACAATTGAAAATGGATTATCTAAATCTTGTTTCTTTTCCTGTGAAATAATTCCCTTTTCCTTTAAAACATTCTCATCAGTAAAATAAGGTTCATGAACAGATTTCAATAAAGTTTCCAAATTTTCAAAAAAATGTCCAACCCCAGTAAAATGATAAGCCGTTACATATTCATTGGTAAAAGCATTACCAGAAGCCCCATTATTTTCATAAACCGATAAAGGATCCTTACCATCCTTCTTTTCAAACATCTTATGTTCCAAAAAATGAGCTACCCCACCCGGAACCTTCGTAAAATTATCATCACCATCCATTTTAAATTCTAATATTGAACCTCCAAAGAAAGTTGTTATACGTGCATGAATTGTATGCCTCGGAATTGGACTAATATACACTCTAAGTCCATTATCCAAAACCTCCTCATATACATCTAAATCTAACCCTTTATAATTTTTCTTCTTCATTCTATCTTTCTCCCTTTAATAAAAACACCGTATCAATATGCACCTTTTTAGCCAGATTCATAACATCTTCTTTAGTCACTTTTTCCATTTGTTTTCTTCTATTTTCAATATTATCATTATGAACAAACAACTCTGATGTAAAGCTACCAACTAAATCACTTTGTGAATCCTCAATTTTAATCAAAGAATTGTAATATATTTCTTTAACCCCTTCAAACAGTTCATCAGTAAAATTGCCCTTCTTCATATTATCCATTTCTTTTTGAATAAGTTTATAAGTCTTCTCAAAATCTTCACCATTAATACCAGCATATATTTTCATCGTATCAAATAAATTCTGCCTTACCGCATAAATATAATAACATAAAGAATTTTTTTCCCTAACAGTTTGTGTAAGTAAAGAATTCATTCCGCCACCTAAAATCCAAGAATATAAAACAAACACGTACTTTCTTTCAAAATCATTCAAATCCAATAACTTACAGCCCACAATAAGATTACTTTGAGCATTACTAGATGGTTCAATAATCACCTTAGGCTCCTCATTATAAGTTATCTGTTTAACATAATGGTTTATTTCACCATACCTAGATCCCTTAAATTTAATAATTTTTTTCAAAACATCACAAACATCATCAGGTTCCACATCTCCGCAAACAAATATATCTAATTTTCCCTCATTCATAACCTTTTTATAAAATTCATAAAGCTCTTTAGAAGTTAACTTTTCAATTTCTTTAATTAATTCATCTAATTTATAAGTTTTATATTTTTTTATCTGCATTTCTTCAGATAATCTACTACCTGCATAATTCTGTGGTCTATCTCTTAATGTCTTATAATATTCTAAAAGTTTTTCCTTTTGAACTTTAAAAACATCTTCATCAAAACCACCATTAATCACCTTAGGTTCAAATAAAACCTCTGATAAAAACTCAAAACTTTTTTTATTCATACCATTCTCAGTATATTTTTCATTCGAAAAACTAGCCGTCAAACTCAAAATATCCTGAGAACCACTTTCTAAAACTCTAATATTATAAGATGGATCATAAATACTCGCACAAAAAGCATTAATTTCTCTAACACTATCAAACTTACTACTAGTTTGTGCAAGTACCCTACTAAGTAAAGAAGTATACTTCTCATATTCTTTTGCATCATCAAATCTTATATTCACACTATAAAAAACCGTCTTAAAACGCGCCGTTTTTATAACGTGCAAATCAAAACCATTAATATTATAATTATAAAATTTCATATTACACCTCATCAATATTATGTCCAAAAAATCTAATTATAAAACTGAATCCAAAGCAAGTTTTATCATTTTATCAAGACCTTTTTCCCTATCTTCTGCACTTGCCACTTCCTTAATATATTTAGAATCAACCACACTCATCAAACAAGCCGCTTTCCTATTAAGCATTTTAGCTATATAAAACAAAGCAAATGCTTCCATTTCTGCCGCAATTGGTTTCACACCACTAGGCATTCTATCAAAAAACTTATTTATATCTGTCATATAAACATCAAAACAATCTAAACAAGCGGTCATACCACGATATAACTTTATGCCATTTTTATAAGCAACTTTCCCAATTTTAACATTCAAATCTTCATCACTATAAGCAATATGACATAAATCATTATTTAAAGTAAGTGCAAAATTACTTTCTGAATAAACAGCCGTTGATAAAATAATATCAAATAACTTCATTTCTTCTAAATAAGCTCCACAAGAACCTATTCTAATAATTTCTAAAACATCATAAAACTTATAAAGTTCATAAGCATATATTCCAATACTAGGCATACCCATTCCATGAGCCATTACCGTAACTTCTTTTCCTTCATATAAACCAGTATAAGCATACATTCCTCTTACATCATTTACAAGTCTATAATCTTTCAAATACTTCTCCGCAATATACTTTGCACGCATTGGGTCTCCCGGCATAATCACCGTCTTTGCAATATCTCCCTTATTCGCATTATTATGTGGGGTCATAAAACCACCCTCCTTTTCTACTATAAATAAATTATAACAAAGGCTTATTTAATAATCAATTTTCTTACCAAAAGAGAAAAAAACAATCACGCAAAAATACACGTAATTGCTTTATCATAATTTAAAATTGTTAAATAAATGTATCAGAACATCTTTATACTACTTTTATTTAAAGCATATTTTCAAAAATATCTTCTAATTTTATCAATCACTAACACTTAAACATTCAGGAAATATATAAACAATCTCATTATCATCGTAAATCATAATAACTCCACTCTCATCTTTAAAAACCATATATCCAAGAACACCTAAATTAACTGTATCACCAATTTCCATTTGTGAACCAATCGTATCATAATCAAAATTAAGCACTTCTTTTATCGCATTTTTACCATGCTTTTGTAATTGTTCATTATAAATATCATTTAACTGTTCATCAGAAACATCACCAATAATAATTAACCGTTTTCCATCAATAACAGTTAAATAATCATCAAAATAATCTTGGTTTTCCTTATTATTTTCTTTCAAAGTAGGACATATAAGTCTATCTACAGATATACGAAATAACTCATCTTCATCATATAATTTCTGAACAAAACTATCCACAATATCATATTTATCTTTTTTATTCGTATCTGCATATTCATCAATTATCTCTCTTATCTTATCAGCACCTAAGTCATAAACCATATCTCTACTTTCTCCAGAAAGATATATATACCAATCACTATCATCATCTAATACTTTTTTCAATACAAACTTTACTTGATTAACTCCATGCTTAAAATTAGTTTCAATAAGCGCTTTCTTTAAAATATCAAAATCCGCCTTTTTAAATGAATAGTTTTCATTGTGTAAATCACTAGTTTTTTCAAAAGAATTTGATGTATCATCATTCATAAAAAGCCCTCCCCATAATTTATTCATTATCTAAATTATACAATGATTTCTAATATTTAGCAATCAATCAATTAACTTCTTTACACTTAAATTATTTTACCAATATAAAAGTCTCATATAATCAAATATCTTGTTAATTAGTTTTTCTTACTTTCATCAAAATATATCCTAAACAAATAACCTTAAATACTAACATACCCTCTTATTTTGATTAAATTCTATTTTTTATGGGAGCAAATTCCTAATATATCAAAAATAATCAGAAATTTCTGATTATTTTTCATTGATAATTCGTTTACTTGTCATATAAGTAACTAAAAAATATCCTCCATATATAACTATAATAAGTAAAGCTGTTGTAAGTATTGAAGTCATATTACTAGTCACACTCATACTTTCCATAATTGTATTCGCACACATTATACCAAATATCGAATGAATAATTGCTATTATTAATGGAAACATAAAGAAAATAAATATTTGTATAAACAAAGCTCTATTTAATTTCTTATTGTCAACCCCAATACGTTTTAACATTTGATATTTTTCTTTGTTATCACTACTATCAGATAATTCTTTTAAAGCAAGTATAGCTGCCGATGAAATTAAGAAAATCACTCCTAAATATAAACCAAGAAATATCATAATAGCTCTAAGTCCAGTACTAGCTGTATAAATATCTAATTTCGTATCAGTTACTGCCCCATTAGAATTTATCTCATCCATATACTTCATTAAATTATTCTCAGCCTTTTTCTTATCTCCTTTATAATTAGCTGCCAAATAACTTCTAATAGTCTCATTTGAACTAGTATCTATATTATCAGGTACAACTACAATACCAGTATTGCTTTTATTACCACTCATTTGTAATAAACCTTCCCTGCATTCATCGTATTTATTATGATATTCCTTATCCCCAATTTTAATCGTTACACCTTTTTCCAATGCCATATTTTCATATTCTATCATTTGAGGATAATCTGCAATTAAAATAAACTCATTATCTTTAAGTGTATAAGTATCTCTTCCGTAAAATGAAGCAAACTTATTATAATCAGAAATCTTCATAACCGGTAAATAACTGTCAACCATCAAATAAGGGTAACTTTTTAAAATATCATCTAATATTGGAGTAAGTAAACTGCCAACTGTCACACTTTCAAATCCATAAGTATTACCTTCTACATATCCACTAAAGTTATCCATGCTATATCCAACTTTATCTAAAATATCTGTCTTTATATCTTTAGTATCCTCCGCATAAGATGCAATCAAAACATCAGCAGGTGTGCCATAAACTAAATCATTTTTCAAACTCACATTAATACTCCAAGCTGACGAAAATATTGTAATTGTAAAAAACAAAAGTAAACAAATAATACTCATTGAAAATACTGTTGTATTGACCTTACTGTTTATCTGTCTTAAAGTAAATATATTTAAACCTTTTAAATATATTTTTTTATTACTTTGAACTAACTTCAAAATAAAACCTGACATCGAGAAAAATAACAAAAATGTTCCAATAATTCCAAGTAATATAGAAAGTCTAAATAAATCTAAACTATCTAATCTTTGCGTCGCTAAATAATAAGCAAAACCTAGTATTCCGACTGAAATAATAAATAATATTACTGAAATAGTTAAATTACGTGTTTTAATCTTTTCACCTTTTTTAGCCGCTGTAAGCAAATCAATTAACTTATATTTAGTAACCGCAAACACATTAAATACCATAACTATTAAATAAATAATCGCGTAATACATCACTGTTTTAAGCATCGAAGCCTCTGAAAAGACGAATTCAAACCGAGACATATCAGCCTCAAATAACTTAGCCACCACAATACTCATAAACTGTGAAGCTATAATTCCAATTCCAAGACCAACAGCAAGTGAAATAAGACCAATTATTACTGTTTCCATTAAAAGAATTTTTGAAACCTGTCTCTTACCCATTCCTAAAGTAAGATAAATACCAAACTCCTTTTTCCTTCTTTTAATCAAAAACCGACTCGCATAAATAACCAAAAAGCCTAAAATAACTGCCACTAAAATAGATACTCCACTTAAAAACTCATTCATAATTGAAATAATATCTTTTTCAGTCGCACTAAGCTCAAGCATCGCTTCCTGACTATCAAGTGCATTAAACACATAAAAAATAGCTACACCAAGCACCAAAGTTAAGAAATATATTGCATAATCCTTAAAACTTTTTTTAATATTTTTTATTGATAACTTAAAGAGCATCATTCATATCCCCTCCAAGTAATGTCACAACATCGATGATTTTATCAAAAAATTCCTTCCTTGAATCATCACCTCGAACAAGCTCATTAAATATCTTACCATCTTTAATAAAATATATTTTCGAACAATAACTCGCTGTAAAAGCATCATGCGTAACCATCAAAATAGTCGCTTTTAAACGTTGATTAAGTTCACCCAATTTTTCTAAGAGCATCCTACTACTTTTACTATCTAAAGCCCCAGTTGGTTCATCAGCTAAAATAAGTTTAGGGCTCGTAATAATCGCTCTAGCTGATGCAACTCTTTGTTTCTCACCACCACTCATCTGATAAGGATACTTACCTAAAACATGTGTAATATTAAGTGTTTTAGCCACTTCCTTAATCATACTATCAATCTCTTTTGGTTTTTTGCCTTGAATTGTCAAAGCAAGCGCAATATTTTCATACCCCGTTAAAGTATCAAGTAAATTAAAATCTTGAAAAATAAAACCTAAATCTTCTCTCCTAAACTTATTTAACTTATCACCCTTAAGCTCTGTAACATCAGTTCCGTTAATCAAAATATGCCCACTAGTTACCTTATCAATCGTTGAAATGCAGTTTAAAAGTGTCGTCTTACCAGAACCAGAAGCTCCCATAATTCCAACAAACTCACCCTCTTCTACATCAAATGAAATATTATCAATCGCCTTAGTTAAATTAGAGCGATTTCCATAATATTTCTCTACATTAGAAACTTTCAAAATTTTATCCATTTTCTTCACCTCTGCCACTAATTATACTAATATACCTTTTATATAACAATCTATTAATCTTACAAATCCTTACACTTTCGTAAGAAAAAAACTCCTTAAAGAGTTTCAACATATTTAATTCCTTTGGACGTAACCGTATAAATTTTACCTTCTTGTTCAATTAATTTATATTCGGTTAACTTATCGAAAGCCATAATCCATAAATTATTAACTTCTTCACTTGAATTAAGCTTAACCTCATAATCACCAGCTACAATCTTCTTTTTATTTTTAGAAAGTTTTCTATCACCTTTCACAGCTTCTTTTAAAAGAACACTGCTTTTCTCATTTAATTTTACCTTTTTCTCTATATTATCAAAAGAAAATACAAAATCAATATCATCCACTTTAAATGTTAAAGCATCATTTTCATTTCTATTACTTTTCACTTTTAATCCCATAATCTTCATCTCCTATCATTTTATCTGTAAATGAGCCAAGCGGAAAAATAATTTTAACCGTTGTTCCAACTCCCTCAGTACTATCTATTATAACATTATTACCTAAAGCTAAACATAACTTTTTAACTAAATATAATCCCATACCAGTAGAATTATACTTACTTCTACCATTTTCACCAGTAAAACCTTTTTCAAATACTCTAGGTAAATCTTTCTGACCAATGCCAATTCCATTATCACGAATAATTAAACTTACACTTTCCTTATCACTTATAGAATATATTTCAATAAGAGGTTTATCTAAAGTATACTTAATACTATTAACCACAATCTGATTAATAATAAACTCCATCCATTTACTATCCGTCCTAACTTTAACCACTAAGTCATGCATATCTAAACGAATATTTTTCTCTAAAAAACTATTTTTATTTCGAATAATCACCTTATTTATAATATCATTCAAATTACAACTTTTAACCAAATAATCTTTCTCCGGCATTTGACTTCTCGCATAAAACAAAATCATTTCAATAAAACCATCAATTTTCCTAGCTTCTTCATTAATACTATTTGTAACTTTATTTTTATTATTTTCACAAATTAAATTAATTGCCGAAAGTGGTGTTTTAATCTCGTGTACCCAAAGCTCCATAAACTCTTGAAATTCCTCTAAAAGATACTTATACTTATTGATTTCTTCAATTTTATACTTATCTGTCTCCCTAAGTACATCTAATAAAATTCTACCATCAATAAAACTGGCATCTTCCATCGTCTCATGCGTTAAAACTTTATTATCTAAATTATTCAAAACCACATAAAGTTTATCATAAAAACTTTTTTTCTGATAAAACTGATAAAAAAATAAAATAATTCCTAATACTACTAACAAAAACACAATCATAATAATGCCAGTATAATATAAATCAAAAGCTAATAAAACAATTATAATAAGTAAAGTCACACTCATATAAGCAAAAATTAAAGGAAACTTTTCTTTTAAATAATCACTAAATTTCATAATATGATATAACCCCATCCTCTTCTAGTTTCAATTACATCACTAAATCCTAGTTCCTCTAATTTCTTACGAAGTCTTGTAATATTAACAGTAAGCGTATTATCGTCTACAAACATCTCACTATCCCATAAAAAACTCATCAAATCATCACGAGATACAACCTTACCTCTATTTTCAAGTAAATAAGCTAAAATAGAAAGTTCATTTTTAGTTAATATCACATTTTCTCCCTTATATTCTATAACCCCTTTAGATAAATTAACCTTCATTCCTTCATAATCTAAAACATGACTAACTGTAGGCATACTTCTTTTTAAAACCGCTTCAATATGTGCGAGTAAAATTTGTAAATTATATGGTTTTGTAATAAAATCGTCCGCCCCATAATTCATACAAATAAGTTCATCTATTTCACTATTCCTGCTAGTAACAACAATAATTGGGACTTTCTTTTCTTTCCGAATTTCTCTACATAAATGCATTCCATTAATACCCGGTATATTAATATCCATCAAAATTAAATCTACATCCATCATTAAAATATCATTTAACGTATTTTCAAAATTATCAATAATCAAAACTTCATAACCATTATTCTTCAAAAAATTAGCAAGCTCATCCCTAATCTTAACTTCATCTTCAATAATCAATATTTTGTGCATAGCAATCACCTAAAATATTATAACAAAAAAAAGACTTATCATAAAG
>CALVRQ010000049.1 GCA_944358685.1 uncultured Bacilli bacterium | reverse complement strand
GGTCTTGTTAAGATTGGTGTGTAAATTTTGAAAAGAGTGTATAATTTAGTATGTAGAAAGCATACTAAATTTTTGTTGTAAAAAAGTGTTAAATTTATTAGGTTACTTTTGTTTTTGGGGTAAAAATGATATAATTGATATGTAATAATGGAGAGGATATCATGGCGAAAAAGAAAAGCAGAAAACAAAAGAAGGAACAGCCTTCTTATAGTATAGAGTTAAAAGGGATTGTGCTTATTTTAATTATGATAATTGGGTGCTGTCCATTTGGAGTTACAGCTGATATTATTAAAGGGTTTGCCGGTTTTTTGGCTGGTGGATGGTATATTTTACCTTTAGTGGCTACTGGTGCGGCTGGAATATATATGATGGTAAAAAGAGAAAAGCCTGATTTTTTAACATCAAGATTGGTTGGACTTTATGTTTTAGTTTTAGGAATACTTATTTTATCACATACTGAATATATTAAAGCTTTGGGTAATGAGAGTATTTCAGCTTGGGAGATTATTACAGCAACAGTTGATAATTTAATGGCTTTTGTAAATCATACAGCTGATATTCAAGGTGGAGGAATGCTTGGGGCAATTTTTTCAGTGATTGGAGTAAAACTTCTTACTTTAGAAGGAACTAGGGTTGTATGTATTGCACTTATGGTATGTGGAACGATTATGTTTACTGGTGTATCTATTTATGATGCGGTTAATTATTTTAAAGATAAGGTTAAGAAAGCTAAAGAGGTTAAGATTAATAAAAAGGCTGAAAAGGCGGCTAAGGAAGCTGAAGAAGAATATGAAAATGAGGATAAAAAAGTTGTTATTTCTTCAATTGATGAACTTCCAAAAGAGCCAGTTAAAGAGGAAGTTATTGAGCCTAAAGAAGAAGTACATATTGACAGTAAAGGTTATAGTAAACCACCGATTGGTTTACTTGTAAAACCGAAAATTAAGAAAGAAGCGATTAAAGCTAACCAAGATTCTATTAAGGAGAATGTTACTGAACTTGAGAAGGTTATTAAGGATTTTGGGGTTGAAGGTAAGGTTGTAGCAGCTAATATAGGACCATCTGTTACACAGTATGAGCTTGAGATTAAATCTGGTACTAGACTTTCTAAAATAACGGCTTTGAATAAGGAAATTGCTTTAGAGTTAGGAGCTAGAGATGTACGTATACAGGCGCCAATTCCTGGTAAAAAAACTGTTGGTATTGAGCTTCCTAATAAATCAATTATGCCTGTTTCAATTAGAGAAATACTTGAGGCTGTGCCTAAGAGTAAAGATAATTCAAAATTATTAGTAGCACTTGGAAAAAGTATTATGGGTGATTCTGTTTGGTGTGAGATTGATAAAACACCGCATTTACTTGTTGCGGGTTCGACTGGTAGTGGTAAATCAGTTTGTATTAATAGTATGATTACATCTATTTTAATGAGGACTAAGCCTGACGAGGTAAAACTTGTGCTTGTTGATCCTAAGAAGGTTGAATTATCAATGTATAATGGTGTTCCTCATTTACTTACACCGGTTGTGACTGATCCTAAAAAAGCTAACATTGTTTTACAAAAAATAGTAAAAATAATGGAAGACAGATATGATTTATTTGAAGGAAGTAAGACTAAGAATATAGCTGGTTATAATGCTTATGTTGATAAGAAAAATGAGAGTTTACCAGATGATGAGAAATTAAATAGACTTCCTTATATAGTTGTTATTATTGATGAACTTGCGGATTTAATGTTGGTGGCAGCTAAGGAAGTTGAGGATTCAATTATGAGAATTACACAGATGGCTAGAGCGGCTGGTATTCATTTGATTGTGGCTACTCAAAGGCCTAGTACAGATGTTATTACTGGTGTTGTTAAGGCTAATATTCCATCTCGTATTTCGTTTGCAGTATCATCAAGTATTGATTCTAGAACGATACTTGATATGAGTGGAGCTGAGAAGTTGCTTGGTAAAGGTGATATGTTATTTTTACCACAAGGAGAGAGTATTCCAACCCGTGTTCAAGGTACTTTTGTTAGTGATGATGAGATTAAAGCGGTGGTGGATTATACGATATCTCAGCAAAAAGCGATGTATGATACTTCTTTAACGATTTCAGATGAAGATAAAGGGGCTACAACGATGGTGGAAGATGATGATTATGAAGAACCTTTATATAATGAAATTAGAGAGTTCGTTATAACGCAAGGTAAAGCTAGTGCTTCACTTTTACAAAGAAGATTTAGACTTGGTTATAATAGGGCAGCTAGATGTATTGATTTACTTGAAGAAAGAGGAATTGTTGGACCACCTAATGGTTCTAAACCACGTGAGGTTTTAGTTAAGTTAGAAAAAAAAGATGAATAAAATACGCTGTTGATGCGTATTTTTTCTTATTTTGACTAGTTTTGACGAATTTGTTTTTTGTTAATCATGAAAGTGCTAAAGTATCATTGGTGATGATATGTTAGAGATAGATATGGACTCAAAATATGGAATTTTATTTGTAAGACTTTTTGGAGAGTTAAGTGAAAGAACTAGGAAGAAATTAAATAAAGAGGTAGGAAGTTTTATTCAAAAAGTTGGAATTTTAAATATTGTTTTTAATTTAGAAAATGTTAATTATATGGATGAAAGTGGTTTTAAGACTTTGATAAAATATTATAATATGTGCAATAAGAATAATGGCAATAGTATGATTTGTTTAAGTAAAAATCGGTTTAATTTTAGTTTTGATTCATTTAATGTGGTTCCCGATGAATTTTCGGCGGTAGGTTTTATTAATGTTTAGGAGGTGGGAATGGAAAATATAAAAGATGTTATTTTAAAAAATAGTAATTTAATTTATAGTATTGCAAGAAAATTTAGTACTAATGATTTGGATGATTTGTTTCAAGCTGGTTGTATTGGAATGATGGAAGCATATAATAAATTTGATGCATCTAAGGGGGTTAAGTTTACGACGTATGCTTATCCTTATATTTTGGGTAGAGTTTCAGAATATGCGAGAGAAAATCATACCATTAAGATTAGTAAAGATATGCTTAGAATGAAGAATAATGTTATTAAGGTTAAAAGTTATTTGACGCAAGAGTTAATGCGGGAACCGACTAATTTAGAACTTAGTGATTATTTAGGAATCCCTTCTCATAATTTGGATGAAATTATAAATTATCAGGGTGATGGTATTAGTTTAGATGAGGTTTATTTAGATGATTTATCTCTTTATGATATTATTGGTGACAAAAATACCGATTATAATAGTTTAGTTTTTTTGAAACAAGCTATTGAGGGTTTAGGTGAGCCTGAGAGGACAATTATGATTAAGAGATATTTTGAGGATATGACACAAAGTGAGATTGCGAGTGATTTAGGATTAAGTCAGGTCGACGTATCTAGAAGGGAGAAAAAAGTTTTAGTTAAACTTCGTCAAAACTGTAATTGACAATTATAATGCATTAAATTATAATTGATTATAGGTGATAATATGAAGAAGGGTTTTACTTTAGTTGAATTACTTGGGGTTATTGTTATTTTAGGACTTATTGCGATGATTGCAATTCCAACTATTAATAGTGCTTTAAATTCTTCAAGGGATAAAGCTTACAATGAACAAGTTAGAACAATTGAACAGTCAGCGAGGACATATATGTCTGAAAATTCGTTAAAATTACCAAGAAAGACTGAAGGAAGTACGTGTTGTATTAAGGTTGATACGCTTAAGCAATATGGACTTTTGACATCGGATGATATTAAAAATCCTAAATATAGAAAAAATAGCGATGAGGAAGATGAAAAGTTTGAAAATTTTAACGGAAATGTTATCATTACCTTTACTAAAAATAAATATCAATATGAATATTCTAATACTACTTGTACGATTGAGTGCTAGTAGTTTTTTTGTATAGAAAAAAATATTTTTGTTCATAATAGTTGTAGGAGGAAATTGTTATGAAAAAAAGTTATCAGGAAATAGCTAAAAAAAATAGTCCAAAGGAAAATGTGATTGCGAATGCAGTAGTTGCTTTTATTTCTGGCGGAATTATGGGAATTATTGGGCAGTTTTTAATTGATACTTATTCTGCTTGGCTTGACATTCCTACTAAGGAGGCTACAGTTTGTATGTTAGTTACTTTGATATTTTTTAGTTGTTTATTTACGTCTTTGGGATTTTTTGATAAATGGGTTAATTTCTGTAAATGTGGACTTATTATTCCAATTACAGGTTTTGCTCATGCGACGATGAGTGCAGCTTTAGAATACCGAAAAGAAGGTTTTGTTACGGGTATAGGCATGAATATGTTAAAATTATCTGGAGCGGTTATTATATTTGGAGTTGTTAGTAGTTTTGTTTTTAGTGTAATTAGGATGGTGGTGGGGCTTATATGACGATTAAATTTAATGATGTTTATATAAATGAAACTGGAACGGTGAGTGGCCCTTATGAGTGTAATGGACCGCTTGGAAAATACTTTGATTTATGTCATGATGATTTATATTTTGGAGAAAATAATTGGGAGCAAGCTGAAGTTAAATTAATTACGGAAGCTACTGATGTTTTGGCTAGAAAAAGTCAAGTGGATTTGAATGATGTTGATGCTTTTATTGGTGGTGATTTACTTAATCAGATTGCACCATCTAATTATGCAATGAGTAAGTTTAATAAAAGTTTTATTGGGATTTATGCGGCTTGCTCGACAGCAACTTTAGGTTTGATATTGGGTGGTAGTTTACTTGAAGGTGGTTTTTTAAATAAAGTTATTACTTTTACATCTTCTCATAATATGGGAGCAGAGAAACAATATCGTTATCCAACTGAATATGGTGGACCTAAACCTAAAACGGCGACTTTTACGTCGACTGGTGGAGCTGCAGCTTTACTTTCTAAGGATAAAAGTGGTATTAGACTTGAAAGTGGAACTATTGGTGCAGTAGTTGATTCTTTAAGTAAAGATGTTTTTAATATGGGGGCGGCTATGGCAAAAGCGGCAGCTGATACTATTTATAAACATTTAAAAGATACTGGTAGAAGTATTGATTATTATGATTTGGTTTTGACAGGTGATTTGGGTATATATGGTAAGGAGATTTTAAAGGAATATATGCTTAGTGAATATAATATTAAACTTGGTAAATATAACGATACTGGAGTTATGCTTTATGATTTGGAAAACCAGCCTGTTTATGCGGGGGCTTCAGGTCCGGCGTGTGCACCTTTGGTTACTTATGGTTATATATTTAATAAAATGAAAAAAGGAAAATATAAAAGAGTGCTTTTGGCTGCAACTGGAGCTTTAATGAGTCCAACGATGGTAAATCATAAACTTACAATACCGAGTGTTTGTCATGCGGTTAGTTTGGAGGTAATATCATGATATATTTGAATGCCTTTATTTTTGCAGGGGTTGTATGTTCGATTGCTCAAGTGATACTTGATTGTACTAAGCTGACACCTGGTCATATTACGGTAATATTTGTGGTGCTTGGAGCGTTTTTAGATGTATTTAATATATATGATAGAATTATTTTATGGGCTGGTGGAGGAGCGCTTGTTCCGATTACTAGTTTTGGTCATAATTTAACGCATGGTGCGATTCATGGATATAATACAGAAGGAATTTTAGGGTTATTTAGTGGTACTTTAGATTTAACGGCTGCTGGTATTAGTGCGGCTATAATATTCGCATTCTTTTTGTCACTTATATTTGAACCTAAGGATTAAAACATTTAGTGATTTACTAGATGTTTTTGTTTTAAAATGTTGACAAACTTTTGTTCGTAATGTAGAATTATATGTGTTAAAAGATATATTGACAGAGATGTTATAATAATGATAGTTGTTTTGGATGTGATAAATTGTTTGTGATTGGATATAAAGGTTTTAATAAAGATTTTACAAATAGATATGGTGATAAATTTGAAGTTGGAAAGGTTTATCATGCTGATGGGGAAATTAAATGGGGAAATTATGGTA
>CALVRQ010000048.1 GCA_944358685.1 uncultured Bacilli bacterium | reverse complement strand
ATCTTGGGCATTTCTTCCATGTGGTCTTACATGACAAACTCCATTATCACTCATACCAGGAAAATTTGTAATTCTTCTTCCTCTTTTATCTATATGGTTTACTATATTACCAGTTTCAATAACTTTTTTTGTTTTATTGTACATGTCTTTGACCTTAGTATCTATAATGGTTTCTGGCATATTCCATAGTTTAATTCCTTTAAATATATATTCATCTTTTTCTTTTTTGAATATGAAAAACATATATTTTGTAGTTTCTAATTCTTCTCTTAAATCAGAATCTTCAAACTCTGTTTTTAAAATGGTTTCAAAGTTGAAATGTGGAAAAGACATTGATTCTATAATCTTACCATTTTCTTCTACTCTAATTGTTTTGGGAATTATTTTAGCTTTTTGAAATTCTTCAGTTTCTTTTAATTTTGATTTTACATTAAACATTCTACTTATTATCATACTAAAAACATTTTTAGCTTTAGATTCGATGTTAAATTCTTTCATTAACTCGTGCTGGGATTTTCCTTTATATTTATTAATAACTCTATTAATAAAACTATCAAATGTATCAGAAGTATTTTTAAGAACTTTTTCGACATCTTCATAATTTCCAATATATTTTCTTACTAATTGAGTCATATAAGATGTTTTAAAACAAAATGCTCTTTGCATGGCTTTAATTTTAGAAAATGGTTGTGTACGTAATGATTTAGCATTTGCCCCTTTAGTACAAGCGCCTAAATACATAGTGTCTGCTTCTGATATTTCATGAGCTTTACCTTGTTTAATTTTATCTATTATCGTATTCCAATCTTTTTCTATTTGCTTTAAATCTTCATTGTTGGCAAGTTCTAATAATTTTTCATGAGTTATTATATAGTCTTTTTTATCTTTGTTAGGTTCCCACAAATACCATAGTAATTCTATTTTATTATTTTTAAACCAAAAATGGCTACTTTTAAATTCATTCTTATATTCTGTTTCAAAATCAATAATGTTTAATACTAATCTTTCTTTAGCTGATAGATTTCCACCTTTGATTTTTTTATAGGGTGTTACTTTTAATTCAATTCCTGCAGGCATAAAATCTGGCTCAGAGTCACTATTATTATCTATTCCGAATAAATACTTTTCTATAAGTTGTCCTAATCCACCTTTGTTAGCTTCTTTATCTTCAATTGTGATAAGTTCTGAACTTAATAGGTCATTTATTGATTTTCCGAGTGCTGATTTAGAAATTACTTCTATTTCTTCTCTACTATATCTTCTGCCTTTTTTCATAAATTTCTCCTTTTGATCTTGTTTTTTTTCTAATTTTATTTTAAAATAATAATTGTGCAAAGTTGATCTTTTGTATAAATTCATTTATAATATAATTAGAAAAGGTTGATCTTTTTATTTGTTTTTATTATAATATAATTATATCAATATCACAATAGGAGGAGTTATTTATGGAAAAAACAGCTATAGAATTGTTCGCCGGTGTGGGCGGATTTAGATGTGGTTTAAATCATGTTACGCTTAAAAATGATAAGGTTACAGAAAATGGTAATTGGAAGTTTTTATGGGCAAACCAATGGGAACCGGCTACTAAAAGTCAAGAAGCATATGAATGTTATGCAAAAAGATTTGGTTCTGATTCAGTATCAAATATTGATATATTTGAAGTCGATAAACATGATATTCCAAATCATACTTTGTTAGTTGGTGGATTTCCTTGCCAAGATTATTCTGTTGCTCAAACATTAGCTAACAGCAAGGGTATTGAAGGTAAAAAAGGGGTTTTATGGTGGGCTATTGAAGAAACTTTATCAATTAAAAAGCCTCCTTTTGTATTATTAGAAAATGTTGATAGATTATTGTTATCTCCAGCTAAACAACGTGGAAGAGATTTTGGGATGATGCTTAGAAGCTTTTATGAAAATGGGTATGACGTGCAGTGGAGAGTTATTAATGCGGGTGAATATGGTTTACCGCAAAAAAGAAGACGTACTTATATTTTTGCCTATCATAAATCAACGAATTATTATAAAGAAATACAAAAATTAGATGATAGAGATGTTGTTTTTGAAAACGGGATATTTTCGAGAGAATTTCCGATTGAATCTGAATACCTAGCAATTAATAAAGCTAGTATTGCTGAATATAAAGATTTAGTTGAAGTAAGCAATATGTTTAAATGTCAATTTTATAATGCTGGTATTATGAAAAATGGTGGAATATATACTGTTAAGGTTAAGTCTGATTGCAATCTAATTTATCCTTTGAAAAAAATAAGGGAAAAAGGTAATATAGATGAAAAATATTTTTTAAATGATAAACAAATTGCAAAATTTGAATTTTTAAAAGGTAGTAAAAGAATTCCTAGAGTAAAACCTAATGGAGAGCCATATTATTATTCTGAAGGAGCAATGCCTTTTCCTGATAATTTGGAGGCTCCTGCTAGAACAATGCTTACTAGTGAAAGTGGGATTAGTAGAACTACACATGTTATTGAAGATTATCAAACGAAAAAATTACGTTTACTAACACCAAAGGAATGTGAAAGAATTAATGGTTTCCCTGATGATTGGACTGATACTGGTATGAGTGACAGGAAAAGATATTTTATGATGGGTAATGCTTTGGTTGTTGGCGTAATTGAAAAGATTGGTAAAGAAATTGAGAGTATTGTGGAAAATGAAGAGTAATGTGTTACTATATAAGTTCTTTGAATGAAAGGAAAATTTAAAATGAAAAAAAATAAGAATATTGTTCCACTAAATGATTTCAATAAACCTATAAATTTTTTGGATAAGAAGTTTATAAGTACACATTATTCTGAATTGATTAGTACAGTGAGTAAAAATATTATTGATGCAACAAATAAAACACATCAAGAAATTTATAAAATGTATACACCATATTTGATGAACGCAATTAATATTTCATCTAAATCTATTATTAAACTTATAGAAAACATGAGCAGTCATTATCTTTTTGGCCCAACCATAGATAGTATGTCAAACATTGGCATAGAAATTATTAATAATTTAAATCAAACTGTATTAAATTCATTTAGTAATACCATTATTGAATTTGGTAATGTTATTGGAAAAATGAATACAAATTCATTAAATTTTATAAGTAACATTATTGAAGGCTTTGATTTTGAAAATGTTGAAATTCATGATAATTATTTAAAATATAAAAAAGAAAAAATCACGGTTAATGATATTAACCTTACAATAAATAATGTTAATAATTCATCTATAAAAATATTAGAAAAAGAAAAAAGAAATAATTTCATAGTAGGTATTATTATATGGATTGTTGTTACTTTCTTTAGTGGGATTGTTAGTAAACCCGGATCAGATTTATATGATATCATTATAAATAATAATGTTAATAATGAAATTAATAAAGCCTCTGACAGCGGATTTAATAATAATCTAAAATATAATCTTGTAATAAAAGACGAATTAGATGTTAAAGCTGGACCAAATTCTAATGCAAAAAATATTAGGAAAATCAACCACCCTGCACTGAAAGTGCAGGGTTTGTAGTGATGACTGAAAGTCATACTATGCTAAAGCATACTATCTTGTCTAAAAATATCATCAACATTATCATTTTGATTTTCTATATATTCTTC